>JADFMD010000098.1 GCA_022564055.1 Gemmatimonadota bacterium | reverse complement strand
CTTTGCTTCGCCGAGAACCGGCTTCAAAGCGGCGAGCGCTTCCAGGGTCGTTTCGGGTCGGTTCCCCTCGTCCTGGGTGAGCGTCACCTCTTCGTAGGTCACCTCGTCGGTTTCCTTGTCGATGATCTTCTTGATACTGGGCAAGGGCACGATCTCATCGTCGAAACGGCCGGCCTCCTGGGCAGCAGCGGTTTTCTGCTGGCTTTCCAAAGCGAACTCGTCCTGAGCCTCACGAGAGATCTGGTATCGCTCGGCCACGACTTCGGCTGTCTCGAGCATCGAGTCATAGACGGAGGGTTTGTTCTCCACCAACCATTCGTTCTGCGCATAGGACTGATTTCTCTCTTCCCGTCCGGTGAGAGAGATCGATTCCAATCCGCCCGCTACCATGATGGGAACGCGGTCGACGATCACCCGATGCGCCGCCGACGCGATGGCCTGCATTCCGGAGGAACAATCCCGTGAGATGACGGCCCCGGCGGCACTGGCGGGCAACCCGGCCCGAAAAACGGCCTGACGACCGATATTGAACCCGGTCGCGCCTTCGGGCCCCCCACATCCGAGGATCACGTCCTCGACTTCCGCGGGATCGAGACCGGCGCGCTCGACCGCATGTCGGATCACATGGCCACCCAAGTCGGCACCATGGGTGTGATTGAAGGCACCCCGCTTGGCCCTTCCGATCGGTGTCCTGGCCGTGGACACGATTACCGCTTCTCTCATGGGTTTCCCCCGTACTCTCGGAACGATTTCCCTTCTTGGGCCAACTCGCGTAGTAAAGGCGCAGGCTCGAGCTCGGGATCGTATTCTTTCGAAAAACGCTCCAGATCCTCTACGATACTGGTCAATCCGATCTGATCCGCATAGTAGGTCAGACCACCCCGATACGTAGGCCAGCCATATCCGTACACCCAGATCACATCGATGGCGGCGGCGCGCTGCGCGATGCCCTCGTCCAAGATCTTCGCCGCCTCATTCACCATCGCGTAGATCATTCGCTTCAGCATGTCCTCCTGAGGAATTTCTCTACGGGTGATCCCAGCGTTCTTGGAGACCTCTTCGATGAGTTGCTCCACCTCGGCATTGGGTATGGGTGTCCGGCTCCCCTCCTGGTAATCGTAAAACCCACCGCCCGTTTTCTGGCCCCTGCGACCACGTGTGCAGAGCAGGTGTCGAATGTTCGTGTCTTTGTCGGGCGTATCCTCTCTCAGCCAACCGATATCCAAGCCGGCCAGATCGCGCATCGCAAAGGGACCCATCGGAAAGCCGAAATCGAAGACAATCTGATCGATTTCCTTGGGCATCGCGTTCTTCAGAAGTAGATCCTCGGATTGTCGCATCCGCGCTGAAAGAATCCGATTCCCCACGAACCCACGACACACTCCCACGACCACGGCCACCTTGCCGATGTCTGTGCCGAGTTTCATGCACGTCGCGAGGACTTCTTTCGAGGTCTGTTCGCCTCGCACGATCTCCATGAGGCGCATGACGTTCGCAGGACTGAAAAAGTGGAGTCCTATCACGTCCTGCGGACGAGACGTCACGGCTGCGATCTCGTTGATGTTCAGGTATGAGGTATTGGACGCCAAGACACACCCTGGCTTGCAAATTTTGTCGATTCGCTCGAATACCGATTTCTTGAGGTCCATGTCTTCGAAGACCGCTTCGATGACCAGGTCCACAGCGGATAGAGCTTGATAGTCCAAGGATCCCGTCAGCAAGGACATCCGCTGCTTCGCATCCTCTTCGGTAATCCTCCCCTTTTTGGCGGTGCTGGCATAGTTCTTTTCGATGATTCCCAGCCCCCGATCCAACGCCTCCTGGGTCGCCTCCAGGAGTGTGACCGGAATCCCCCGGTTGAGAAAATTCATCGAGATTCCACCACCCATGGTGCCCGCTCCGATCACACCCACACTCTTGATTTCGCGGGTGGACGTGTCCTTGGGGACATCGGAAACCTTCTTGGCCTGTCGCTCGGCAAAAAAGAAATATTGTTGCGCCCTCGCCTCCGGACTGTTTTGGCACTCGACGAACAGCTCCCGCTCGTTTCGAATGGCGTCGTCAAAGGGCAAGCGGACCGCTGCCTCGACCGACCGGATGATCGCTTCGGGGGCCTTGAACCCTCTGGTCCTTCGAGCGATGGACTTTCGAAAGTCGTCGAAGGCGGCCGGGTTTTCTCGGGCACCCTCCAGCTTTTCTTCCAGATCACGAATCTTGGCCAAGGGTTTGTTCTCGCTGACCACTTTCTTGGCGAATGCGATCGCACCGGTAAGGAGATCGCCTTCCACGATTTCATCCACGAGGCCTTCGTCGAGGGCTTGTTTCGCCGAAATCGGATTTCCGGATGTCATCATCTCCAGGGCCTTTTGGACTCCCATCACCCGCGGCAGCCGAACCGTTCCTCCGGCACCCGGGATGATCCCCAGCTTCACCTCGGGAAGCCCGAGTTTCGCCGAAGGCACCGCCACCCGGTAGTGACATCCCAGCGCCGTCTCCAACCCACCCCCCAGCGCAGTCCCGTGAATCGCCGCAACCACGGGCTTCGAGGCGCTTTCGAGCTTCTCAATCACGCCCGTCGTCGTAGGTGCCTCGGGGACGTTGGGATTGGCGAATTCCGTGATGTCCATGCCGGGGAAGAAGGTCCGGCCCTCGCAATGAATGACGATGGCCTGCACGTCTTCGTCGCCCTGAGCCATCTCCAAACCGTCTACGAGTCCCTGCCGGACATGGTAGCTCATGGCGTTGACCGGGGGATTGTTCGAAATGAGGACGGCAACGCCGTCTCTGGCATCGTAAGAAACGGATTGGCTCAATTTTTTCATCGGAATCCTTGGGGAAAAAGCGCGACCAGGCGCCTACCTACAAACGCCTTTCGGCCGATAAAGATGTCTAACGTGGGCGGGGCGCGCGACCCATACCCGGGCACATCTGGCGCCGATTCTTGCCAGTCCGCTCATCGGCGTTCATGGTGACCGTCCTTCTCGGTGCTCCATCAAAAGGGGAAACATCATGATTCGCTTGGGAAGATCGGCATTGGCGGTCCTCATAGCGTGGGGCCTGACGCTCGCGTGCGCTCCAGCGGGCAGTGCCCAGCAGGTCGACGGGTACGCGCGCTCCAGCTCGGGGACGCGAACGTTGACACTCGGCAGCGGCACGGTGATCAAGATGCTGCTCGATGCGAGCAACCTAGGGAGCGGAGAGGTCGAGGTGGCGGAGATCACCTTTGCGGTGGGCCAGAGTGCGACTGCCGGCCACCATCATGGCGCGATGGAGATCTTCTACGTCATCGAAGGCGTGCTCGGTCATGTGGTAAACGGCGTCGAGCATCGGCTCGAGCCAGGCATGGTCGGTGTCGTGAGACCCGAGGACGAGATCATTCACCGCGTGTTGAGTGACGGGCCGGTGAAGGCCGTCGTTCTCTGGGTGCCGGGGGGCGAGGGCGACAGGATCGCCCCGGCGGATCGCTGGACGCGCATTGGCGCGAGGCTCTCGGGGTCCCCGTCGAGGGTGGCCTCGGGCTCCGAGACACAGAACGATGAGGAACAGGCTGTCATCGAGGCCGCCCAAGCCATGTTCGACGCCATGCAGGCCCTCGATCCCGTGGCTTTTCGGGCCTCGATGGTCCCCGAGGGTTTTCTCATGGCGGTCGGACTCGAGACCATGCGGCGCACCACCCGAGATGACTTCGCCGCTCGCATCGCAGACCAATCCAGGCCCATGATCGAGCGCATGTGGGACCCGGAAGTCCGCATCGATGGGCCGGTGGCCACGCTCTGGGCGCCGTATGACTTCTACAGTGCCTTGGAGTTCAGCCACTGTGGAACCGACGCCTTCCAGTTGGCCAAGACACCGGACGGCTGGAAGGTCGTCCTGGTGAGCTACACGGTGCAGATGCCGCCGGCGTGTAACACTCACGCGGATGGTCCCCCTAGCCTTTCCCGCTAGAAGACCGTCACCGGCATCGTCAGAAGCGCCGCATACAGGTCGATCGCGTACCAAAGATTCGCAATCCGAAGGTTTTCGTCCGGGGCGTGCTGATTGTTGTCGTGATTCGCCACCGGAACGATGATCACCGGTTTTTGGGCGACTTCCGTAAAGTGCCTCAGCGGAAGCGTACCCCCCATGCCCGGGGCAATCACGAGCGAGCCGGGCCCGAACGCACGGTCCGCGGCCGCATTCGCGGCCCCCATGATGTTCTGAGCGAACGGATTCGCCATCGAGGTCCGCGCCGCGCTCGACCCGCCTTCGCCGGTGACCTTCGCGATCCTGGGATAGAGCAGCCGGGTCTCCATATCGGGATCCTCGGTCACGACGTGGAAACCCTGTCTTCGGATGTGGTCGACGACGAGCTCGCGCATGTGCGCCGGCTCGTTGCCCTTCACCAGGCGGATGCCCAACGCAGCCACGGCCGTATTGGGGATCACATTGCGCGCGAGCGCACCGGTGTTCCCACTCGTGATCCCTCTTACGTTCAGAGCCGGCACCATCAGGCGTTCCGGGAGCGCCTCCGGTTCCCCCTCGGTCCGCACCAGGCCCAGCTCCCGTTTGAGCTCCTCGTCCCAAGCGGGCATGCCCTCGAGGGCGGCGCGCTCCTCTTCACCGATGGGCTCCACCGTATCGTACCAACCCTCGATGAGGACCCGGCCCGTGTCATCCTTCATGGAGGCGAGAAGTCGTGCGAGGATGTTCCCGGTATCGGGTGCCCAGTTCCCGTAGTGCCCCGAGTGGAGATTCCTGGTGGCGCCGTAGACCGTCACCTCCATCCCCATCGAGCCGCGGACGCCGAAGACGATCTGAGGTCGCCCACTCGGATGCGCCGGGCCGTCGAAAAAGAGCCAAATATCGATGTCCTCGAGGCGGTCCTTCCACCGCTCCATGTACTCGCCCAGATGCGGAGATCCCGCCTCCTCTTCTCCGTCGAGGAAAAAAATCAGGTTGGACGTCGGCACGATGCCCGCCTCGCGAAAGGCGCGGAGCACGGGCAGAATTGCGGCGATGGGCGCCTTATCGTCCCCCGCCGAGCGCGCGTAAATCCTCCACTCCGGATCGACGGCCTCTCCTTCCTCCGGGAACGGCCGCGGCTGCCCGCCGGCCTCCATCGCGGCCGTATAGAGGGTCGGCGTGAACGGGGGGTGGGTCCAGTTGGTCGGATCCACGGCCTGGCCATCGTAGTGGACATAGATCCCGAGGGTTCGAACGGCTCCGGGAACCATCAACTCGCCGTACACGATCGGTGGCGCACCCTCGATCTCCAGAAGCTCCGAGTCCACCCCGACCGCCAACAGCTCATCGCGAATATAGGCCGCCGTCCTGCGGATATCCTCCGTGTCACGAGCACGGTTCGGATAGGCGAGAAGCTCGCTGAAGTCACGTAGGATCGATGCCTCGTTGGCCTCCCGGAACGCGCGGGCCACTTCGGGCCCGGTTTGAGCCGTGAGGGGAACCCCAACGAAGGCGAGCAGCACCCCGGAGACGATGAACTCGAAGGAGGAGACAGGATGTGTCATCGGTTCGCCCGGTTGGTTGAGGTGGCGTAGGCACGAATGCGTACACGTCGCGATAGCAGTCGCGATCGCACCTTTTGATCGCGCCTCACCGAGCATACCGCGCTTCCTCCCCGTGAGCCACCTCCCCGCGGTGCGCCAACCGGTGCCTTCGGAAGTTCATGTTCGCCTCCCCGTCCCCCTGGGGAACCTCTCTACCGCAAGATCCCATGTTGACCGCCCATGTCCTGGCCCTCACGTTATCCGAGCCCGTCGCATGGCCCTTGTCCCGACCTGGAGGAACATCCCATGAAGCGCCTTATCGCACCGCTGGTCACGCTGTTGCTCCTCCTAACTGCGTCGGCGGCTCTGCAGGCGCAGGATCGGTCCGAGACAAAGCGTTATCTGTACCTCAGCACGCCCGACGCAGCCCAGTTGGAGGGCCAGGCCGAGGGTGCCGGTCTACTGATCTTCGATATCGACGACGGCCACAAGCTCGTGCGCCGGATCGATATCCCGGTCTTCGAGGACGGCCTTCGAGGTCTCGCGGGGAGCCTCGCGACCCACAGTCTCTACTACTCCACGCAGAATCCGCGGATCGGAGCCTTCGATCTGGAAACGGACCAGGTCGTTTGGGACCGCACCTATAGGCTGGGCAGTGATCGCTCGTCGATCACCATGGACGGCAAGAAGGTCTACGTGCCTACCGGATGGTGGATTTCCGGGGAGGAAAGCGGGGTTTTGGTCCTCGACGCGGAAAATGGCGACCTCATCAAACAGGTCCGCGTCGGCAGTCAAGCACACAATAGCCTCGTGAGTGTCGACGGCAGATTTCTCTATCTCGGGACCACAAGAATGCTGACGATGCTCGATACGGAGGACGAGAGCATCGTTCACCAGATCGCGCCCGTGGGCGAATCCGGAGGGCAAGGAGTCTTTCCTTTCACGGTGGATAGCGCCAACCGCTACGCCTATGTGAGCCTCGGCAATCATGTCGGTTTCGAGGTGATCGACCTCGAACAGGAGAGGATCGTGCATCGGGTGCTGGTGGACGGTGAACCGATTCTCCATCGTACCCACGGAGCCGCTCTCACCCCCGATGAAACGGAACTGTGGATCAGCGACCAGGAGAGCCGGAAGCTGTTCATTTTCGACAACACGCAGATGCCTCCGGTGCAAACGGGCGAGCTCGACCTATCGCAGGGGGGACATGGGTGGGTGACCTTCAGCCTGGATGGCCGTTACGCATGGACTCACACACCGGACGTCTTCGATGCGAGGACCAAGAAAAAGGTCGCTACTCTGAGGGACGAAAACGGCAACCCCGTGAGCGGCTCGAAGTTTATCGAAGTCCATTTCCGCGACGGAAAGGTCGTGGCCGTGGGCAACGAGTTTGGACTCGGGCGGCGATAGATCAGCTGGCCACCCGCTCATAACCCGGAGGAAAATCCCATGAAGCGCATCATCGCACCGCTGCTCACGCTGTCGCTCCTTCTGCCCGCGCTCGCCGGCGCTCAACAGAAGGAGACCTACGACTATTGGCAGGGCCAGCGGGAGATGGTTCAGCGCGGCCAACAGGCGATTTTCACGTGCAACGGTCTGTTCACGTCCCATCGGACGCTCGAGCAGGTCTTCAATCAGGAACTGGCGTATCTTCGCCAGCCGGTGGGAACGGCACAGGGCGGCGCTTACACCGTGGACTGGAACCGCAAGGCGGTGGCCATCGGGCCGGACGGGGGCCCCGTGCCCGTCATGCGCGCTGCCTTCCGGAAGGGGATCGGGTGTGTAATCATGGCCCCGGACCAGACGTTCGCTGACATCGAGGGCCTTCCGGTCCTCGACATGCCGCTGCCGCCGGGCGATCCGGCCACGATACCCTGGCCGGACGGCGACCTGATCGAGGACAAGCACCTTCCGTCCACGGTGAACGCGGCCGCGCTGCAGGCGGCGTCGGACTGGGCGTTCGATCGGGACTCGCCGGAACAGGTGACCATCAGCCTCATCGTGACGTACAACGGCGAGATCATCCACGAACGGTACGCCCCTGGCTTCGACGTCACGACAAGGACCCGCACGTGGTCGACGGCGAAGAGCATCGCGGTGACCCTCTTCGGCATGCTGGCGGACGACGGAAAGCTGGCACTCGACGAGCCCCTCGGTTTCGAATGGTTCCCCAGGGCTCGGTCTCCGGAGACCGATCCGCGGCATGCCATCACGCTCCGCCACCTGCTCAACATGTCGAGCGGTCTGTATACGGTGGACAATTCGGGTCTCGAGTACGCAATCGGATCGGGTCTCGCCTATTGGGCCGGCGCCAGCTCGGTAATCGGGGCACGAAGCAGGGCCTTGATCCGTGAGCCGGGCACGATGTGGGACTACGAGAACTACGACACGCTGCTCGGTGTGTACGCCATGAAGCTGGCGATCGGCAACGACAAGGCGTACAGGGAGTTTCCGCGCCGCGCGCTGCTCGATCGTATCGGCATGCGCAATACGCTGGTGAGCGTCGATCGGTTCGGAGATTTCATCCTGAGCAGCCAGGTCTACACCAACGCACGTGACCTGGCGCGCCTCGGACAGCTCTACCTACAGAACGGCATGTGGAACGGTGAGCGGCTCCTCAGCGAGGAGTGGATCGACTTCGTACGCACCCCCGCCCCCGCCACGGTTGGGCGCGGCGGCCAGTACGGCGGCCAGTGGTGGTTGGTGCCGGAGGACCGGAACGACGTGCCGAAGGACGCCTACTCGACGTCCGGAAACCGGGGCCAGTACACGATCGTGGTTCCCTCACACAACGTCGTCATCGTGCGGCGCGGGCTCGACTACGGGCGGCAGGGTTTCGACCGCTGGGGCCTGACGAGAGAGGTGCTGAAGGCGATCGGGACGGTGTCGGACGACGAATGACGGTGTCGGACGACGCATAGGCGCGTGACGCGATTCGGAGCCGTGCTCGCGGTTGCGCTCCCGGTTACGCTTGCCGTATCGGTCGGCCCGGCAGCGGCGCAGGACCGAGACGTCTCGCTCGACGGTGCCATCGATTTTCACGTGCATTCCGGCCCCGACTCCCGCCCTCGCTCGGTGAATGACCTCGAAGTCGCCCGCATGACCCGTCGCGCGGGTCTGCGTGGCATCGTCCTGAAGAACCACTTCACCATGACGGCCGATCGTGCGGCCTTGGCGATGGCGCAGGTCGAGGGTCTCGAGATCTTCGGTGGGGTCGTGTTGAACCGGGCCGTCGGCGGGATCAACGCCGAGGCGGTCCGCCAGATGGTGCAGTTCGACGGCGGGCGGGGAAAGGTGGTCTGGCTGCCGACGTTCGACGCGGAGTACTACGTCACCGCGCAGGGTGAGTCAGGTCCGTACGTGTCCGTCACGTACGAGGGGGTCCCCGTCCCGGAGCTCGCCGAGATCTTCGCGCTCGTGGCGGAGAACGACCTCGTGCTCGCCATGGGGCACTCGTCACCGGAGGAGGTGCTGGTCCTCATGGCCGAGGCGCGCAGTCGGGGCGTCGAGCGGATCCTCGTGACGCACGTCTTCTCACAGCGCCCCTCACGCGCGCAGATGCAGCAGATGGCTGACGCCGGCGCGATTCTCGAGATCGACTGGTACGCGGTGTATCTCGGAAACCGGACCGTGACCGAATACGTCTCTGCCATCCAGGAGATCGGCGCCGAGCACTTCCTGATGTCGTCCGATCTCGGGCAAGCGACCAGTCCGTCCCACGTCGATGGCCTGCGCGCCTACGTCACCGCGGGGCGCCGGCGTCACCGACGACCAGATCGACCTGATGCTGCGGCGTAACCCCGCGCGATTGCTGGGTTTGGAGCCCTGAGCGTTCGGCCCACACCGACTCCCTCGCTCCTTGTGGCCCACAAGACCCCGTCGTACGATGGCTTTCGGCGCTGGTGGTCGGTCGGATCGCCCATCGGCGAGGTGTTCGAGTACTGCAGAAGGGGGCTCTCATGAGGCATCTGCTCGCCGTGTTCGCGTTGCTCCTGTGGGGTGGGAACGCGCTCGCCCAATCGACCTCCGTGATGATCGACGACCTCACGACGGCCGAGGTGCAGGCGGCGATCGACGCCGGTAAGACCACCGCCATCTACTACGTCGGCGGGACCCATCAGAACGGCTCGGCCGTGGCCCTCGGGAAGCACAACCTGATCGCCGCACACGTCTCCCGGCGCGTCGCGGAGACGCTTGGGAACGCGCTCGCGTATCCGCCGAATCCCTACGCTCCGGCCGGCGATCCGCTCGAGAGAACCGGACACATGCGGTTTGCCGGAACCATCAGCGTGTCGCACGAAACGCTCGCGGCCGTCACTCGCGAAGTCGCCGTCAGCGCGCTCGTGGTCGGCTTCACGCACGTCGTGATTTTAGGCGACCACTCCGAGACGCAGAGCGTCATCAGAGAGGCCGCCACAGCACTGGACGCCGAGTGGCGGCCCAAGGGCGGTCGCGTGTTCTTCATCCCGGTCTATGAGGAGGGCGAGGCACGCATGCGGGAGATTCTGGAGGCGCTCGACGTACCCAGAAACCAGATGACGCCGATCGACGACGCCAGCGAGATCATGGCGATCGACCCTGATGGCCGGTGGCTACGTCCCGA
>JADFMD010000230.1 GCA_022564055.1 Gemmatimonadota bacterium | reverse complement strand
TCGACCTCCTCCGGTCTGCGTATCCAGTAGTTCTGCATGTGGTGAGAGCCCGTGGTCATCACCACCCGGGCCTCGAAGCGTGGTGGGCTCTCTGGCCAATCCTCGTGCAAGCGCTGCATGAACTCCGCTGGTTGGTTGAACCAGAGGGGATCCGGCATCTCCACCCAGAACTCGTCGCCCCGGCGCTCGAGGCGCCACCGGTAGCCGCGGTCCTCGAGGACGACGTCGTCGAACATTCCCAGCACCGTGGAAGGCGTAACCGCCTGGGTCATGGTCCGATGGTAGGAGCGGTGCCAGCTGTCGTACTCAGCGGGATGGCACGCCTGGCACGTGACCGAGGTCGTGAACCCTTCCCCCATCGTCTGCTCCGGAAGGTGCTCCCTCAACTCTTCGTCTACGTCGGGGCTCCAGAGGAACCCCCCGCCGACCGCTAGCAGCGCGCAGACGACGAGGACGATGCGGTAGGAGCGCTTCAAGGAGCCGGAAGACGAAGTGTGGGCCATGGGCAGATCGCGAGACGGTGCGGGCGTCATCTCCGTCGGATCGACGCCTTCGGCTTCCAGGACGCACCGACTCGTGGAATGATTTCGGGGTCACGTGGGCGACGGATGGACGATCTGAAGCCCAGGAGTAGCGACAAGGTACTGACGGCTTTTCGGGGTGACAAGCGAGCCGGTCCGGCTCTTCCGAGGTTTTCGGAGTGTTCGTCGAAGGCAGCGCCGCGCGGAATTCGGGATCGGATCAGCCTACCCCTGGGCGGCGCCACCGAGGAAGACGCGCGAACTCGCTCGCCCCCTCCGTACCGATGGGGGCGCCTTGGTTGAGGCGGAGGCGGGGAGAGGAAGGGGGGGAGGTGATCCCTCTCGGAAACGACCTCTGCCACGGACCGATCCACGTGGTGGACGTGGCGGGCGGGTCCGGTCGCGGTTGGGGTTGCCGGTGCCGACCGACAGATACATGCTTGACGGGAGGCCTGACGTCCTCGGAAATGTGGGGGACTGTCGACGGTGGCAGAGGTGGAGGAAAAGGGGAGATGACGCGCCGAAACAATGAGGCGGAGCAAGGCGCGGCGGCCGGAGTGGAAGGCGCGGGCACCACCCTGCGGGAGCACCACGCCTTCCTGCTCCGGTGGAGCACCTCGGAGGAGATCGGTGCGCGAATCGCCGAGATTCATAGGATCGCGTCGTGGTGGGCGTCCAAGGACGTGCCGACCGAGGATGACGAGGCGGGAAGCGCGCTCGACACGGCGTTGGAACGGCTTACGACGGTTCGACAGACCGCTCAAGCGGTCGAGACGGCCCTCGCCGAAGGGGGCTATGAGTTCGACCGGCACCTCCGGGTGCTGAGAGGGCGAAGGCGACCCGCCGCGGACGGGGACGTGCCGCTTGAGACGGCACAGACGCTGCTTTTCGAGACCATCGTCGATGTCTTCGAGCTACTGAAGGAGCAAGGATGGCCCGACGAGAACACCCGGGAGCTCCGAATCGAGATCCGAGCCCGCCTGGCTCACTCCCTTCACCCCGAGCTCCTGTCCGACGGGGCGATCGAGGCCGCGGTGGACGAGGAGCCGAATCGCGACGAGCGGATTCGGATGTGACGATGCCGTTCTACCACCCACCTCCGGGGTACGCCTGGGGCTCCCACCAGGCGACGTCCGGGCGATGAGACCAGAGAATCCTTATGATGAGAGATTCGGCTTCGTCGTTTACGGCCTCGAGCAGGCGGTACGCCGCCTCCGCGGTCATAGGTCCTGGATCCTCGCCGGCCAGAAGCGACGAACCCGTGGCAACAGGGAATCCGGGTATTCGTCCAGCCGGTTGCCCTCAAGATCGCTTCGGGCTGCGACGAATAGGGCGGTGAACATCGCGTGGAAGTATGCGAACCGCTCACGTTCGTCTAGCTTCTCAAGGGACCGGAAACCCCAGGCTCGCAGGGGGAACATCACCAGCCTGACGAGATCGGTGTCCATTTCGGAAAGCACCGGGTCGGTGCCCACTTGGTAGCGCAGGAGGTCCAGGAGGCTCTCCTTGGCCGACTCGGGCCAACTCCTGACCTCCTTCCCCAACTTCTCGATTCGGCTCCGGGTCCTCCGGTCTTTCTTCGCGGCCGCCTCACGCATCGCCCCCTCGCCCCGAACCAACCACTCAAGGCGGACCCGGAAGGCTTGGGAAACGGCATTCAAATACTCCACCGGCGCCATCCGTCCCTTCCGGGGGTCCACGTCGTGGTAGTTCCGAGCGGCCGTATAGCTGAAGTCCTGGCCGGTCCTTGCCACAACGTCTTCCTGGAAGGAACGAAGCGAGGTGAAGCCCATGAGTGACGCATCCCCGATGATCATCGTCGACGCAGACGCACACGTTCTCGAGCCCCGGGATACCTGGCAAAAGTATCTAGAGCCGAACCTGCGCGACCGCGCGATCCGAATCGAAAAGGATGCGGAGGGCGTCGAGGTCCTGCTGGTCGATGGTGAACCCCATATGGCATTGCGAGGGAGACTGGGCGCACTCGGCGGCATCGGCATGGACTCCAAAGATCTGATGACGGTCGGGCAACGGAGTTACGAGGACGGATGTCCGTTGGGGGGATACGACC
>JADFMD010000097.1 GCA_022564055.1 Gemmatimonadota bacterium | reverse complement strand
TCTATGACGGATTGCTCACCTCCCCCGAACGTCCCCGTTGTGCCCTGACTCTCGAGCGGGGACTTGGTGATGAAATGGATGATTCCGTTGGCCGTGTTCGGTCCGTAGAGCGCCGAGCTCGGCCCCAACACGACCTCGATCCTGTCGAGGTCCTCATCGATGTGCGGCATGAAGTGCATGAGGTTCACGCGCAGGGACGGCACGCCCGCGACGCGGTAGTCCGTGAGCATGTGGAGCGCGCCTGAGAAGATGTTGTTGAAGCCCCGCACGACCACGTGCCCGGTCTGGATTCCGGCCTTGATGATGTCGACCGCCGGGCTGCGGGCGAGGAGATCCGTCGGGTTGGTGTTGGCTCGGCCAACGATATCGCGAGCCTCCACGTTAAAGGTCGTCTGGGAGCGGTTGCCGGGGTCGGACGACCGGTCCACCGTGACGTTGATGCCTACTACCGGCAAAGCGTCAGAAGTGAGGCTGAGATCGTACGTATTCGTCTCACCTGGCGAGACCCGAACATTGCTGAAGCGTTCGTTGCGAAACGGGAAAACCCGCTCGACGACCAAGTCGTACCTCCCTGCAGGAAGCTCTATCCTGTACTGGCCCTGAGCGTCGGCCAGCACGGTTCGCGTCTGTCCCCCGCCAAGGATCTGTATCTCAGTCCCCGGGACGACGCGACGGCTCAGTTCGTCGGTCACCGTTCCGGTCAGCGTCCCTTGCTGGGCCGAGAGGGAGAAGGGCGCGAGGGCCAAGACCAGGCCGAAGCTCAACGTCCAGACAGGTAGCCTGATGCTCATGGCAAGATCTCCTATGCGGGAGTCGACTCTCCGCGACAAATTACGGCGGAGAAAAGGTGCGAGCAAAAAACTGTTTTCAGTTCGCCTAGCTCCTATCACCGTTTGGAGCCTCAGAGTTGTGCTCGATGATACGGGAAGCCCCTCGAGGTACCCATACGTCAGATTACGTAGCCATGCGCGTCGGATTACGTAGGCATCCACCCGACACCGCCGTTGCGACCTACCGCGCGCATATCGTAGTGTCCGGGCAGACTCAGGGCGTGCCACGCTACCGATACGGCCTTTCCGAGGGCCGAAAGAAACTTTTGGCGAAGGCAGAGGGAGACCCCCATGTGCCGGCTGACGGCCTATGCCGGCGAGCCCCTCGGGGCCGATGCATTGGTGTTCGGTGGAACGCACCGGTCCTCGAGCAGAGCTACGCCCCGAGGGAGCTACTTCACGGCCACGTCAACGCCGATGGATACGGGGTGGTGTGGTACAGGGGCGCCACGCCCATTCGAGCCGGGGGTGCCCGCCCGATCTGGCAAGACCAGAACCTTCGGGTCCTCCTCGAGAGCGTCTCCTCCACGACCATCATCGCCGCGGTTCGTAATGCCACGCCCGGCATCCCAATCGCGGGAGGAAATCAGCCGCTGACCTACGGGAGGTGGAGCTTCATCTTGAACGGGTTCGTCGAAGATTTCCGGGCCAGTCATATGCGTGCATTGCGATCCCACCTCCCGGACGACCTCTACGGGCACCTGGCCGGCTCTTCCGACACCGAAACACTTTTCCTACTCGCCGTTGCCGCCGTCCGGAGCGGGGCTTCACGCCTCGACGCGCTACACCGTGTGCGGGACATGGTGCTCGAGGCCGTGCAGGCGAAAAATCATACGGCGCAACTTACGATGCTTCTGGCTGACGGAGACGGGGTCGGTGTGCTCAACACCGGCTCCGAGGAATCGGCGAATTCGCTCTACGTCGCCCGCGACCACCCCTTGGCGCCCTGGGGTACCCTTCTGGCGTCCGAGCGCCTCGACGACGATTCCTCCTGGGAATCAATACTCTCTCATGGAGAGGTAGAACTCATTCATACATAACGAGTTAAAACCTATCATTTAAAGTTGGTTATTCTACCTAAAGAGGCGACCGGCGAAATGAAGGGGCCACCGATGGGATATGGAAAGCGGACTCCGAGAACGGGAAGCTCAGACCGGCGACGCCAGAGCCATCGCGTAGAGTCCTTCCTCGTCCGTGCACCATCTCACGATTTCGAGGCAAGCCGACTCGAGTATTCGCGTCAGTAGCGGTCGTTCATACTTACAGCTCAATTCGGTCCGGATGGACTCCCCTGCCCCGATGTGCACCACGTCGGCTCCCGGGACATGCACGTCCTGAGCATTCTCGGCGACGAGGTGCATCTCGATCCGCCCCTCCTCCTCATCGTAGAACGCTCTGTGGCGAAAGGCGGCCAGGTCGAAATTCATCCCCGCATCCCGATTGAGAGCGCGCAGCATATTGAGGTTGAACTCAGCGGTGACTCCCTGCGTGTCGTTGTACGCCGCCTCGAGGCGCTCGATCGACTTTCCGGCCCCCGGACGAAGATCCGCG
Source organism: Gemmatimonadota bacterium (assembly GCA_022564055.1). Classification (GTDB taxonomy): domain Bacteria; phylum Gemmatimonadota; class Gemmatimonadetes; order Longimicrobiales; family Gaopeijiaceae; genus UBA822. The sequence goes on along the minus strand of JADFMD010000097.1, from coordinate 7,750 downwards.
CCAAGCAGGAACAGGTCGCTTTCGCCCATCGCCGATCTCACGTTGGAAAGCAGCCCTTGGGCCGACTCCCCCACGAAGTTTCCGATCGTGCTGCCCAGAAGTGCGAAGAGCACGGGCCCCGGCAGCTCCCCGACGAATTTCAGGTTCCTCGTGATGTCCATCACCTGAGGTCGCACATCCAGTGAGGGATCTTCAAGTCTCAGAGCTTCGGCGGTTGCGAGCAGAAAATCACCAGCCACGTCGACGGGCGCGTAGGTACGCTCTGCTGTCCCGTGGGCCATGGCGGCGAGCAGGATCCTCGTCTTCCGCGCACTTCCGGCCCCCAGTTCCACGAGGGATGCCGGCGCCATCTCTGTGACCCACCCCGAAACCGGGGTCTTGAGAAGGGCGGTCTCGGTGCGGGTCAGATAGTACTCCGGGAGCTCCGTAATGGCTTCGAAGAGCTCGGAGCCACGGGTGTCGTAGAAGTACTTCGACGGGAGCTGCTTCTGGGGCTGGCTCAAACCCCACCGGACATCCTCAAACATCCCGGACCCAACGGAAGCCGCTGAAGATCTGGCGCCGGATCGGATAGTCCCAGTTCCTGAATGTGCTCCGGATCCCGGCCCCCCGCGTGGCCCAGGCTCCTCCCCTCAAAACCCTGTATTCGTCGCCGAAGAAGACCTCGGAATATTCGGCATAAGGGAAGGTTTGGTACCCGGGATAGGGCTGAAAATCAGAAGACGTCCATTCCCACACGTCTCCTATCATCCCATAGCATCCGATCGGGGATACGTTTTGGACGTAGGTCCCGGCCGGCGCGGGGCCGAAGGTCAGTACGTCGACGTTGGCGAAGGCCTGCGTCGGGGGATCCTCACCCCAGGGGTAGGTTCGTTTTGTAACGGTCGACGGATCCCAGGTAGCGGCCGCCTCCCATTCGAATTCGGTTGGGAGACGCTTACCCGCGAAGGTGGCATAGGCCTCCGCCTCGTAGTAACACACGTGACAGACCGGTCTCCGGGCCTCAATCGCAAGGATGCGATCCATGATCCGGATCTCCCACCCCTCCTCATTGGGGGTCCAGTTCTCGGGGTGTTGTACGCCGGATTCACACCTCCACGCCCATCCTTCGTCCGACCAGTGCTCACGCGACTCGTATCCACCCTCGGCGATGAATTCTGCGTACGCCAACTCCCTCCTGGTTCCTCTGGGATTTTCCACCGGGTTGTACATTCCACGGAGGCCCTCGGAGCCATTCAGCGAGCCCCCGAGACTCTCGATGAGCCACACCTCTTCGAAGTGCGCGATGTGGCCCAAATCCCACAGGATGGGACTCATGACGGGATCATGCTGGAGGCGTAGATCGTGTTCCGACACGGAGCTCAGAAGACTTATGGTACGCGCACGCGCCTCCTCGAGGAGGTGCCGGATTTCGACGGCATCGAGGCGCCGTCCGATGTGAGGGTTCATCTCGAGGTCCATCCCTGGAAAGTCGCCTTGCGCCTGTCTCCAGCCCTGTGGTAGAGCGTTTTCCGGTCGCAACCTAACAGCGGGCAGAGATGGGACGAACCCCCTTTTCGTTACACATACCGGTGCGCGCAGGACCGCCCCACGCTATCGTGGGGGATGCGCGATCAGGCCCTGCCCACCGACGTACCGGCCCTCTCGGCGAAAGACGTCGTGAAGCGGTTCGGTTCCGTACCGGTGCTCGATCGCGTCACCCTATCCCTGGAACGAGGTGACATCGTCGCGCTCGTGGGTGAAAGCGGGGCAGGAAAAACCACCCTGCTCCGCCTGTTCAACCGGATGATCTCCGCCGACGCAGGAGAGGTGTGTGTCGGAGGGCGGGACGTCCGCACCCTGAACCCGGTTCAGCTGCGCCGCTCGATCGGGTACGTACAACAGGAGGGCGGACTCATTCCGCATTGGACCGTGCTCCGGAACGCAGCGTTGGTCCCGCGGCTACGGGGGATGGCGTCGCCCGACCGACTCGGCTCCAAGGCGCTCGAGCTCGTGGGGCTGCCACCCGGCGAGTTCGGAAGCCGTAGGCCGCGCGAGCTCTCCGGTGGTCAGCGGCAAAGAGTGGCGCTGGCTCGAGCGTTGGCCGCCGAGCCGGAGATCATTCTGCTCGACGAACCCTTCCGCGCCCTCGACGCAATCACGCGGGCGGAGCTGGTCGAGGCCGTGCACGGACTCCTTCAAGAGATCGGCGTGACCGCTTTGCTGGTCACCCACGACATCAGGATCGCGTTGGAGATCGCGGACCGAGTGGCGGTACTCCGAGGAGGGAGATTCGAACAGATCGCTCCGGCAGCCGAGCTTCGATCATCTCCCGCATCACCGTACGTGCAACAATTACTCCACCGTGCGGGCGAGGGGCCGGCCGCCTTCAAGGAATCGACCGCAGGAAAGGCATCGTCCACCGGCGAGGAAGCGGCCGGAAGCGAGGCGTCGGCCAGGTGATTCGGGTTCCAAGAATCTCCCGGGCTCGGTCCATCGGCCTCGCCGGCCTCTGGCTCGGCCTGGCGCTGACCCTGTGCCCAGGGGTCACGTGGGCTCAGAGTACCCCGATCATCGTGGCCTCGAAGCCGTTTGGAGAATCCTTTCTCCTGGCCGAGATGTTCGCCCAGCTTTTGGAGAGCCGGGGTTTCGCGGTGCAACGCCGCTTTGGGCTCGGCGCTACGGAGATTGCGTTCCAGGCTCTCCGCACGGGAGCGATCGATGTCTACCCCGAGTACACCGGTACGGGATTGGTGGCCATCCTCGACCGGGTCCCCGAAGGGTCGACCGGCGACGTTTTCCGCACCGTATCCAGAGAATTTCGTGAGCGCTGGGGGATCCACTGGCTTCCGCCGCTCGGTTTTGAGAACACCTACGCCATCGCCGTCCGACGCGAATCCGCGGAGTCCGATGGATTACGCACGCTCTCCGATCTCGCGCGTGTGGCCGACCGATACATCGGCGGATTTTCTCCGGACTTCATCGGCCGGGCGGACGGGCTGCCGGGATTACAAGCGGCGTACGGCCTGCGCGTTCAAGCACAACGATCCTTGCTCCAAGCCGTGAAGTACGAAGCGCTGGACCGCGGAGAGGTGGACGTGGTCGATGGGTACTCCACGGATGGTCGCATCGACCGCTACGATTTCGTGGTATTGGAGGACGACCTCGAGTTCTTCCCGCCTTATCAGGCCTCACCGCTCGTAGGACGCCGGTTTTGGGAAACCCGCCCCGACGGCGTACGAGCTCTCTCTGAGTTGGCCGGAATGCTGGACGAGGAGGCGATGCGAGCCCTCAACCGCAGGGTTGAAGTCGAGGGAGGGGAGCTCGCAACCGTCGCACGGGAAGCGTTGACGGACATGGGCCTCGTAGCGGGTCCGGCCCTGCGCATCGTGAGGACCGACGAGGGACGCGCGGGATCGTTTTGGGCCTACATGCTGGCCCGCCGAGGCGAGATCCTCGACCTCACCATACGGCACATCCTTCTGGTGGGTGTCTCACTCTTGGGCGCCACCCTCGTAGCGATCCCACTCGGGCTCCTGCTCGAACGGGGCCGACGAAGTGCGGAAGCGGTCATTCGGGCGATCGGACTCTTTCAGACGATCCCCAGCATCGCGCTGCTCGCGTTCATGATTCCGCTACTCGGGATCGGCGTGGTCCCGGCCTTGGTTGCGCTTTTTCTCTACTCGCTGTTCCCGATACTCCGAAATACCTATACGGGAATTACCCAAGCCGATCCGGCCGCCGTGGATTCGGCCCGCTCTCTAGGGATGACGGAAGGACAGATTCTGAAAAACATACGCTTTCCCCTGGCGATTCCCGTGATCATGGCGGGCGTCCGCACCGCGGCCGTCATTACCGTCGGGACGGCCACATTGGCGGCATTCATTGGCGCCGGAGGTTTGGGCGACCCGATCGTGGCGGGCCTCGCTCTCAGTGACTCCCGGATGATCCTGTCGGGGGCGATCCCCGCGGCCCTGCTCGCATTCGTGGTGGATGGCGCCCTTGGAGTACTTCAAAAGGTCGTGACGCCCACCGGTCTCGAAATCGCCGGATAACGCCCTTGGCAGATTCGACCGAGCCGGGAGGAGCGCCCATTCCAGCAGCGCCGGCTCGCGTGTGGGTACGGAGATCCCGCCAGGCCCTCGGTGCGCTCCTGATGGTCCTGACCTTCGTCCCGATCTACCGGCTGATGGACACCTCCGCGGACGCTCCTCACCGCAGAGTCAGCGTCGAAGTGGCAGAGGTCACGCTCCAGCTGGCGTGGTGGGGCACGTTCGTGACCCTTCTTCTGGCGTGGCTTCTCGCGCGGCTCCTCCCCAGCAGGCCCATCCGCGAGGCAGGAAGAGTCGTGGCGACGTGGCTCTCAAAACCATCCGCGACGATTTACGCGTTCGCGCTCTCGGTCCTCTCGTTTGGTCTCTCGTTGCTCACCGGCCGTGTTCTCTATCGGGGATTCTTCACCAACGTCGACGAGATCGCGTCCACGATCCACGCGCGTTATCTCGCAAACGGACTCCTCGCGGGGCCGATCGGCGATGCCCCGGAAGCCTGGTTGATCCCCAATACCCTCATGGTCTCAGAGGGATGGGTGTCCCACTTTCCGCCCACGAACCTCTTCGCCATGGCGGCACTTATTCGCTTGGGTGTTCCCACGTTGCTCGGTCCGATATTCGCGGGCGCACTCGCGGGCCTCCTTGCCCTATCGTTGCCGAGGCTGCTGCCCGAGCATCCAGGCCCGGCCCGGGTGGCGGCCCTGCTGATCGCTGTGACCCCTTTCGTTTTCCTGCTGGGTGGGGGCTCGATGAGTCACGTCTCGGCCAGCGCGTTCGGGGCGGCTGTCCTCTATGCGGGGCTCCGGGCGAGGGACGGCAGCGTGTGGTGGAGCGTGGCCGCCGGCGCCGCCGTGGGGCTCATGGTTTCGGACCGTCCCCTGATCGGCCTGGTCCTGGGGACGGTGTTCACCCTGGGAGTGTGGGGCCCGGCAGCGTTTGGAGACAATCCGCACGGCCGGGCGTGGCTTCTGCGCCGTGCCGGGGCCGCTCTGTTGGGAGGAGCGCCCTTCGCTCTGTTCCTCGGGTGGTTCAATCAGCGTCTGTACGGGAATCCCTTCACCCTGGGTTATATCGCCGCCTTCGGCGATCGCCACCGCCTGGGATTCCACATGGATCCCTGGGGATACCCCTACGGCCTTCGAGAGGCCGTGGCCTTTACCTCATCAGACGTGCTCAGCCTGGGGGTTCAGTTACTGGAAACGCCGTTCCCGATAACCGCGGTCATCGGGCTATACCTCCTCTTTGCCCCCCGACTCCCCAAGGGGGCTGCGGTCCTCGCAGCCTGGGCCTTCCTCCCGGTGGTGGCGAACGCGTACTACTGGTTCCACGATGTCCGGATGCTGTTCGAGGCGGCGCCGGCGTGGATCACATTGGGGGTGATCGCTGCCCTGGGGCTGGCGGGCGGTTTGGGCCGTACCCACGGCGGACCTGGCACCGCCGAGGGCGCACCAGGCGGCGGTCGTTACGAGCAAGGACGCTCCCGAGATCTCAGAGGTTGGGCTGCGGACATGACCACGTGGGCCATTCTTATCGGCGTGGTAGGATCGGTCGTGTGGGGGGCTCCGAGCCGGTGGGCCAGTTACCGCTGGAGCGAGGAAACGCTACAACGTATTACCGTGCCATCTTTGCCCACGCAGGAACCCACGATCGTCTTCGTACACACCTCCTGGAACGAGCGGCTCAGCTCTCGCCTTCAGGGTGTCGGAGGAATGAGGCAGGACAGCGTCATCACGCTGCTGCGTCGGAATACGAACTGCGGGCTCCATCGGTATGCTTTGGCGCGGGAGGCCGGCGGTGCGCCCCTTCCCGACGTGGACCTCGAACAGATCCCCGGTACGCCCCCGGACATCGAACGCCCCCCCTCGTCGCCGGGTGCCACGATTCGGACGCGACCTGGAGAACCCTTTGGCGCCGCATGCTCCCGAGAGGTGGGCGCGGATCGGTACGGGGCGGTTGCGCTCGCCCCTTTGGTCTGGCAGGGGGACCTTCCCGGAATCGAAGAGGGGCGCCCCATGTTCGTCAGAGACTTCGGGCCTGAGCGGAATAGGCGCCTCCTCGAGGCCTATCCGGAACGGCAACCGTTCGTCTTCGTGCCCAAGGATCCGAACCTTCCGCCGGAGATCGTCCCTTACGACGAGGCGATGGCCCAACTGTGGGGGGTCGTGGGGGTGGCCGGCGGACCCTAAAAGAGCGGGCCCCCCGTCAAGAGTTTTTCAGCCGCCGAAACCTCCACCGCACGGGAAAACAGGAAACCCTGAGCTTCTTCGCACTCGAGGTCGATCAACATCTTCAGCTGATTTTCGGTTTCCACGCCCTCCGCGATGATCGACAAGCCGAGGTTCTTCGCCAAGCGGACGATGGTCTTCACGATTTCCAAATCGGAGTCCCCGTCCGTCATTCGGGCCACAAAGGACCGATCGATCTTCAAGGTGTGGATCGGCAGTCGGCACAGGTAGCTGAGCGAAGAATACCCGGTGCCGAAATCGTCGATATGGAGCCGTAACGAACGGTCCCAGAGCTGCTGAAGCACCCCAGAGGCGCTGTCCACGTTCGACATCAAGGAGGACTCCGTGATCTCGATGTGCACCGAGGAGGGGGGGATCTCAAATCGGGAGAGCCGGGTGGTGATCTGATCGACGAGATCGGGTTGCTCGAACTGTTTCGCCGAAATGTTTATCGCCATGGTCAACGGCACATCTCGCGGGAACCGGTCTTGCCATTCCTTGAGTTGGCGGCAACCCTGCTCCAGCGACCACCAACCGATGGGGATGATCAGACCCGTTTCCTCGGCGATGGGCACGAATTCGTCCGGAAAGACCATTCCACGATCCGGATCCTCCCAGCGGATGAGGGACTCGAAGCCCAGGATGTTACCGGTCTCGAGCGAAACCACCGGCTGATAAAAGAGAACCATCTCGTCTCGTTCCACGGCTACCTTGAGGCGAGACTCCAAATGAACCCGGGCGAGGGCTCCAGCATGCAGGACAGGGTCGAAAATGCGATGGGAGCTCGGGCCGTCTTCGGCGCGAGCCGTGCGTGAGGCGGTCTTGGCGTCGCGGACCATGTCGCTCGGCCGCTCGAAGCCGGTCTGGCTCAGCGCTATTCCGATGCTGGCGCTGGAAAATACCTCCTGGCCCTCGAAATCGAACGGGGCCGAAAGCGCCTGATGGATGCGGTGGGCCAACCGCACAGGCTCACTCGTGTTGTTCACACCATCCATCAACAGAATGAACTCGTCCTCCTGCATGCGAGCGACCGTGTCCACCGGACGCACGCAGGGCTCCAGGCGTTCGCCTACCTCCCGAAGAACGTGATCGCCGCAATCGCGCCCGTATTTTTCGTTGATTTCACCAAACCCGTCGAGGTCCAGATACAGGACGGAGAACGCACCGTCCTCCCTGGCGTGGCGCCTGGCCGCCCGGTCGAGCCTCTCGAAAAAAAGCTGCCGGTTGGGAAGATCGGTGAGCGGATCGTGGAGGGCGTCCCGCAGCAGGTCGATCTCCCTCTGCTTTTGGCGTTGAAGTGCCCGAACCTGCCGCTCGGCGATGGTCAGCCGGACATGGAGGAGATCCCCCGTCAGCGGCTTGGTGAGGTAGTCGTCGGCTCCCGCCGAGAGGGCCTCTTCGAGGCCCTCTCGTCCATTCACGCCGGTCGCGAAAAGAATGACGGTCTGGGCAGACTCCGGCACGAGTCGCATCTCCCGACACAGGTCCATGCCG
>JADFMD010000229.1 GCA_022564055.1 Gemmatimonadota bacterium | reverse complement strand
CGGTTAAGGTGAGCGCAATGGCCGGAATGAGCAGATAGTTCCTCATGATCCCGCTCCGTCGGTGAAGATGGGCGTGCTGTTTCCGGTGACCTCGATCATCCCTAGCGCACCCTTGTCGAACGCGCGGAAGATCGAGTGATCGACCATGATGTAGGTGCCGGGCACGTCGACCCGGAACTCGGTGATCACCGCGCCACCAGCCGGGACGAGGGTGGTCTGGACGTTCCTGTTCACTGTGGTCCCGCCCCCTGCGTAGACGTTGTCGAAGATCTCTCCGATGACATGGAACGACGACACGAGGTTCGGCCCGCCGTTGCCGACGAACAAGCGGATGCGCTCGCCCTGTCGAGCTTGGAGGGCGTTGTCGCCAACCATCGACCCGACGGACCCGTTGAACAGGACGTAATCGGGGATCTCGGTGAGGGCTTCGGCATAGTCGAAGGCGTGATGGCCTGCTTCGCCCGTTTTACCTTCGGTGTAGAATTCGCCCTGCATCACGTAGAACTCGCGGTCGACCTCGGGCAGTCCCTCCGCGGGCTCCACCAGGATGAGACCGTACATGCCGTTGGCGATGTGCATGCCGACCGGCGCCACCGCGCAGTGGTAGACGTACAGACCCGGGTTGATCGCCCGGAACGTGAAGAACGTCTCCTGACCCGGAACCGTGAAGGTGGCCTTGGCTCCTCCGCCCGGACCCGTCACGGCATGCAGGTCTATGTTGTGCGCCGCCATGCTCGTGGGGTGGTTGCTCAGGTGGAACTCGACCTCGTCACCCTCACGCACACGAATGAACTTGCCCGGCACGGAGCCGCCGAACGTCCAGAACGTGTACTCCACGCCCGGGGCGATCTCCTTCGTCACCTCAACGGTTTCCAGGTTGACCACGACCCTCGTAGCGTAATCCCGTGTGATGGGAGGCGGTACGAACGGGGCGTCCGTGAGAAGCGCAATCTCCACGCCGCTGAGGGAGGGGAGGGTTGGCGCGTTCAAGGAAGAGGAGGCACCCACCGGCTCGTCGCCGGAAGCAAAGATCAGAAGCAACGCAAACAGAGTCGTAAGTCCGACGAGAAGGGTCCAGAACGACCCTGATCGCTTGGCATTTTTAGTCATGGTGATATGAGACTCCAGAGGCTATTCCGCCTCGAGTTGCGTGTTAGGGGCGGCTTCGGATTCGCCGCCCAGGAGGTCGGCCATGGAAGTCAGTTCCAGTGGCCGGAGGACCTGCTCTACGAGCGCGTTCCATCGAGCGTGCACTTCGCAGGGATCGCTCGGATCGCAGGGGAGATCGCCGAGGAGGCATGTCGCTAGAGGGTCGACCGACTCGCCAACGGCATCGAGGATCTGGGAGGCCGACAGAGCCTCGGGATCAACCAATAGTTCGAAGCCGCCTTTGGGTCCCCGGGCGCTGCGCAGCAATCCTCGCTGAGCAAGACGCTGGAGTGTCTTGCTCAGGTAGTTCCGGGGGGCGCCAAGCGCGCGAGCGATCTCACTCGCCGGCACAAGCCCTTTTGCTCGATGTCGGGCCAGGTAAAGGACGGCCCGCAACGCGTGCTCGGCGGTCTGAGACAGCAGCGGAAGCCTCATCAACTTGGGTTGCACATTTCTCATGTGCATATGCTAAATGGCCAGCGGGCCGGGGTATGTCGGGTTTCTCCCGGCGTGGTCCGTGGGGAATTCTCCCTCCGAGAGGAACAGTTCGGTTCGCTGGAGCGGGGCGAAGTTCAACGCCCAGCTTGGGAGGTCCGAACGATTCGGCCCGGCGAGGCTGTCCGCCTCACCGGGCCCGCTGGCCGGGCACCTGCGGCCCTCCCGCCGACAGGCTCGCCCGACCATCAAAGAATCGGTCAGTCACGATAGACAAGGCGCGTCTCCGAAGCAGTCGGGAAACACCAGCGCACGTCCGTAGGGGAAGTCCCGACAACCACGTCCTGGCATGCCACGGGAAATCCCCTACACAGACTCACGGGAGATTCCCGGGATCATGCATTGAAGAGAGTCGGTAGCGTCCACTGTCAAGCGCCGGCATGCAGCGATGCCGCGCCGGTGCGCGACCAGCCGTTCACTACTACTGGAGAGCACCCGAATGAGACCCCTACACCGACTTCGCAGATGGACACTCCCAGTTTGCGGCCTGGCGATGCTCATGGCTCAAGGAGTAGCCGCTCAGGACACCGACCAGCAGGTCACGAGCGATCTCCACCTCGACCGAAAGCACGATTCCGCCATGGCCCACTACGCCTCCTACGGTGGCGGCCTGGAAGAGGCTGCCTGGAGGCATGGCCGCGTAGCGATGCTCCGCCGGACGAACGACGCACGTCGCTTCGAATGCCTGCTTCAGCAGGCCCAGATGCTCTATGCGTTGGGCCACACCGAGGCGTCCTGGCTGTACCTGGATGAAGCGGGCCACCAAGCTGCGGCAATGGGTGATTCCTACGGCGCGGCCATGACCTTTGTCGAGGCGGCGATCGTGGCGCAGGAGGCTGGAGATTCAGTGTCGGCTCACGAGCTCGCCGCGAATGCGAGGGCGTTGGTCTCCTCCCCCAACCTGGACATCAATCAGCGAGCAGCAATTCTGAAACGGTTGGATCCAGCCTGGTAGACGCCCAACGGC
>JADFMD010000228.1 GCA_022564055.1 Gemmatimonadota bacterium | reverse complement strand
GCCCCAGCAGGTCGGTTCCGACCTTGGATATTGCATACGGTGACGCCGGATGAAACGTCGTCTCTTCCCCGATCGGCACGAGCTCCTTCGGCACGCGGCCGAACACTTCGGAGGACGCACACACGTGGACAACCGGATCGAAATCGGAGTGCCGGATGGCCTCCAGCACATGTGCAGTGCCCTGAATGTTGGTCTCGAGCGTGTCGAGCGGCGCGGTGAACGATGTCTGAGGATAGCTCTGCGCCGCCAGGTGGAAGACGTAATCGGGCTTCGAGGTCTCGACCGCTCGCTGGATCGACACGTAATCGCGCAGGTCGCCGTACACCAGCCGGATCCGATCACCGCGGTTTATGCGATCCAAGTGTTGTTCGATGTTGTCGAGCGGGCTGCGCCAACGCGCGAGACCGACGATTTCCCAGTCGGTGTTGTCGAGCAGGTAGTCGGTGAGGTGAGAGCCGACCATACCGGTAATGCCGGTGATGAGGGCGGTGGTCACGCGTCAGGCCCGGCCGTGCCCGTCTCTTCAACGACGACCAGATACTTCTTCATGTCTCGAGTCCCGCCTGCTTGAGGATACCAATTCAGGGTACCGGAGCATACCGCGCTCGACGGCCCGGCGGATAGTCTCAGTCGCCTATGCTACTCGCTCGGCAAGCCAGCCGAATCTCCGAGTTCAGCACGAAATTCCTCCGGCGAGACCACGCGCAACCCGCTCGGCCCCGGCACCTGCCGCAGTGCGCGGTCGCCCGTAACCAGGAGCGAAGCCTCGCCGGCGACGGCAAGCTCCATGAAGATCCGGTCGTCGGGATCAGGCGTCTCGGGGACGAAGGCCTCACCGGGCACGAAGCGAACCGTTTCCGCAAAAGGGAGATAGTCCGACAGAAGCGCCTCGATCGCTTCCGGGGCCAGGCCGAACTTCGGGTAGGCCAGGACCCGGATCAACTCCTTAGACGTCGCGGCCGAGACCAGTGGCACGTAGTCCCGGCGCATCCAAGTGTGTCGAATCCAGGTCAGCCGTCCCTGGGGAAAGAGCAGGGCCGACACCACGACGTTGGAGTCCAAGACGACACGAGGCGTCACCTCCCACGCGCCGAGCGGATCGCCTGCTCGATGTCCCCGGGGCCGAGGCCCAACTCCGCTAGCTTACTTCGAACCTCGTCCGCCCTACCCGGGACCACGGGCGAAAGGATGATCCGGCCTTCCTCCTCGCGGACATCGAAGTAGTCGACCCCCGGGAAGCGATCGACGATCACCTTTGGGAGCGTGAGCTGATTCTTCGACGTCTTCTTGGCCACCGGCATGGTACCCCCAAGGTAAGGAATCCTTTATTCCTTAACTTGTCAGAGAGAGGCGGCCGTATCAATCCTCAGGCGCCCGAAAGGGGCCGCTGAAAGTGCGAGGTGCTACGCCGCCCAGTTCTCCAGCTCCAGGCCGGTCACGCGGACGAATTCGGCGGTATTGTTCGTAACCAGGGTGAGTTCCAGACTCCGAGCGTGCGCGGCGATGAGGAGATCGTTGGCCCCGATCATCGTGCCCCTCCGCTTCAGATCCCCTCGGATGTCGGCGTAGTGGCCGGCGGCGTCTTCTAGGAGATCCAAGACATTCACGTAAACCAGCAACCCTCCCAGTGCCTTCGTGTCCTGGACCGGGCGTGGTGAGATCCTGACCCCATACATCAGTTCGGCCTTCGTGACCACCGACATGCACACGTCCTCGACGGCCACGGCGCCCAGTCGCTGTAGGACGGCGTCGCTGGATCGCTTCATCACGTACGAGCAGATGTCCGTGTCCAACATATACCGCGCCACTATTCCCGCTCCTGCGCGGGCAGATCCTCCACGCCTTCCATGAAACCGGGAGACGCCTGTGGACCGTCCGCGAGGTAGCTCCCCCAGTCGGTGGGGCGCGGTGACAGGATCACGTCTTCACCTTCCCTACGGATGAAGACCTCCGTGGTAGTGAACCGGAACTCCTTCGGCAAGCGCACCGCCTGACAGCGGTTGTTCATGAACACCTTCGCTGTTTTCCGCATGGGCGCCTCCACGCCTTAGCCATATAAATATGTATATGGCATGGACCGGAGAGGCAAGGGAGCGGCGTTGAACACCCGACGAATATGTCCCCTGCGAATGGGCGGAGGAATGCGGGGATCGGACGCTACGTGCTCCTCCCAGTCCGAATCCGCGTAGCCGAAGGCCTCTCCGACGAACTGCCTAATGGCGTGGGCCTCATCCGTGGCGACAAAGTAATCGGACGCGGTGTCCGGCTGCAGCTCCGGCGTCACGCCCAGCCCAGGTCATCGTCATCGAAGTGCTCTCTCCGTTCGACGTCCAGAACACCCTTCACGCGCCCGATCGAGCGCCGAACCTTTTCGAGGTGGGCCAGGTCACGGACCTCGACCACGAATTCGCCGTGCATGCCGCCCTCCGTCGTCCGCATGTCTGCGTGAGAGATGTCGGTACCGGTATTCGTGATCGCTTTGGCGACGTCGGAAAGTAACCCACGGCGGTCCGATCCCCGCATGTACAGCTTCACGAAGAATCGATCGCCTTTTTCCGCCGCCCATTCGATCTCGATGCGTCGCTCGGGATCGCGGGAGAGCGCGAGAACATTGGGGCAGTCCTGCCTGTGGATGG
>JADFMD010000227.1 GCA_022564055.1 Gemmatimonadota bacterium | reverse complement strand
GGAGCCGTTCTTATCTACGAAGCCGTCTCTATCGGATGGGGGGCCTGTGGTTCCCATGTCCGGGCCACTCGCCTGGTCGGGCGACTACGGCAGCCTATTGCCCGATCGATCGATCCTGATCGGGTGGTTCCCCAGACCTAGCGATCCCAAGCGAGCCCTCTGTGTCTGAGCATCGCCCACGAGCCGCGCCATATCCGCCGGGTCGATGTACCGGACCGCCAGGGAAGGCCGGTTGCCAACCGCGGGGCTCCCGCCCGCCCCCCGACTGAAGGGAGCGAGCGGGAGCCCATCACGGTGCCGTTCAGCCGATCGCGAAACAGTAGAAGAGTCCGTTCCCTCCGGTGGCGACAAGGTCCTCCTGGCTGCAGCTGCGGCTCAGGTGCACCGCGTTCCAGGAGGAGTTCCCGCCACCGAGACGGTCGTGATGTCCGACCATCGCCCTGCCTTCCCCGTTGCTCGTCCAGTTGTTACACGTGGTGGTGTTCGCAGCGCCAAGGAGCGCACGTCCGTGTGAATCCGAGCCCGTCAAGATGTCGTGCTGGTTGGGCTGATCACCCACGCCATTCACCAGATCGCCATTCTCATCGACCGCGGTCGGCTTCCTGATGTTGTTCCGGTCGCGCTGGACGTCTCCGTGGAGGTCGGCGACGTTCGCAGCGATGATCTGACCATTCGCGTTGTACCAGGGTCCTTCGCCGATTTGATCCCGTGCGTGCACCACGGGCTGGCCCCCTCCCGCCAGGGTGCTGAGGTACGCGTGCCAAGTCCGGTTTCCTGCACCGGCAGAAGTCGCCAGCATCTGACAGTGCTGGTTGGCCCCCTCGAGGCCCCCCAGGTTCGCTCCGTCTCCTGGACCGACACTCGTGATGAAGAAGCCCATCGGCTGCTGCTGGTTCTGCCCGCTCACCGCGGAGGGAACCAGTAAAAACATCATCAAAGCCACTGCAGCGAGTACGCCGATCGATTGTTTCATCTTGGCTCCTCTCTTCGGTGTTGGGGCATCTGTCTTTGGTACGCACGGACTGGGGACCCCATCGAGTCCGCGGTTCGTGGATCGGAAATCATAGTTTGAAATCCCTATCGCTTATCCCTCCCGACGTCCCCGCTTTGATCGGCCTCAGTCCCACTCACGCAGCTGCTGTCCCACGATCTTGGCAGGGTCGGCACCGGGCCTCGGGACGAACTTTTGTACCCGGCCGGCGAACACCTCCGCAATGTACAGGTTGCCGTCCTGGTCGGTCGTGATCGAGTGCGGGCCGTTGAAGTGCCCGTAATCGTCACCCGGGGTGCCCCAGCCATAGAGGTAATTCCCCGCCAGATCATACTTCAGCATTCGGTTCGAGCTGCCGTCCGCGACCCAAAGGAACTCCTCTCCGCTCGGATCCTGAAGGATCTCGATCGCGTACGGGAGAGACTGCCCTCGCTGGCCAGTCGGGAACATGAACTGGAAGTTTCCGTTCTCGTCAAACACCTGGATCCGGGCGTGAGCCCGATCCGAGACGTAGATCAACCGGTCCTGGCTGATCGTAATGGCGTGCACGGTGTTGAATTCATTGGGACCCGGGTTGGCCGGATCAGCCGGGGCCTGGCCCCAATCCATTATGAAGTTGTCGTCGGCGTCGAACTTCGCTACGCGGGTTCCGACGTAACCGTCACTGATGAAGTAGGTCCCGTCCGGTAGCCACGCGATGTCCGTCGGGCGCGAGAAGTTGTTCGGCCCGCGTCCGGACACGCCCCGCTCTCCATGCGTGAGCACCAGCTCCCCGTCGTAGGTGAACTTGTGGATCTGGTGGAGGTTGTCGTCGATGACCCAGATATGCTTCTCGGGGTCGTAGGGGCTCATTTTGATCTTGTGGGGTCCGCGCCCGCCCCGTACGTCGAAGAGTTGGTCATGCTGCGGCCAATATTCAACCAGCTCTCCCTCGGAATTCACGGCGATCATAACGTGCAGGTACCGGCGCTCATACCCGCGATTTCCGTTGTCGTCGGTGGGCGGGGAGTTTCCCCGGGACTCGTTCAGGAGGGCGTAGGGTGTCCACGGATCTTCCCCTTCCGGGAGCGGGAGCTCTCCCCGCATGGCGATCCAGATTCGGTCCGGGCTCTCGGCAAAGACCGCCGCCATGGACCCCCAGGTCCAGCCGTCGTGTGAGTGGGCGTCGTCCGGCAGAGGCTGCGGGAACGGCTCAGGCTGGTTGTAATGGCCGAATAGCTCCTGCCCGTCGTGCACTAGCGAGCCTTCCTGCATGCTGCTCATGGCATTGGCTTCGCTTCCTGACGCCGTCTCCTGCGGTGTACACCCTGCGGTCGAGACGACCCCCAGGACCGCAGCCAGCGTCAGGAGCTTGGAACACCGAAACAATGAGCTCATAATGCCTTCCTCCCTTGGTGATACTCCGCCATGCGACGGTTCGTAATCAGACTCCGTGCCACCATCGTGTGACCCGTTGGCCGCCAGCCAGCGGCTCGGGGAGACTCCCCGGATGATCAGAATCCACTCTTTTTCCCGCCCGCGCCAGTCCTCTGGACCTCTTGGAGGCACCCGTGGGTGGTGAAAAACCCGTCTGCCGCGAAATTACTGGCCTTTTCAGTCCCGGCTGAAGGACTGTTACCGGCTCTTCTGGGTCTGCCTGCGTCGTCGCT
>JADFMD010000226.1 GCA_022564055.1 Gemmatimonadota bacterium | reverse complement strand
GGTGAAGTTCCCGGAGGCCGGCCGCCTCGACTTCGCCATGGGTGTTCTGCGTGAGGACGTGCCCGTGACTTTTCGGGTTACGGCGATCCCTGATGGTGCCGGGGGTGGTGAACCGACCACGGTGTTCGAGGAGCACTATGAGGACAAGGAGGCCTGGGGCCAGCGTTCCGTGGATCTGACCGACTTCGCGGGCCAGACCGTGACGCTCGGCCTCGAGGCCGAGTCCGAGGCCGAAGGGCGGGTCGCTTTGTGGGGCGCGCCGACCGTGACGGGCGGCGACCAGTCGGTTCTTCCCAACGTCGTCTTCTACGTCTTCGACGGCGGTGCGGCGGACTACATGAGCGTGTACGGCTACAACCGTCGCACGACCCCGACCCTGGAGCGGCTGGCCCAGGAGGGCGTCGTGTTCGAGCGAGCCTACAGCAATTCCTCCTGGACCCTGCCCTCGACGGCCTCGTTCATGACTTCCCTACAGACGAGTGTGACGGGGGGCTTGCCCGGCGCCGGCAACCCGGTGCCTGCCGAGGCCGTGACCATGGCCGAGCACATGCACCGGGCTGGCTACCAGACCGCTGTGTTCACGGGGAACCCCAACGCCGGGACTTTGAGCAATCTCCAGCGCAGGGTGGATCTGTTCCGGGAGGACTGGCAGGACTTCTCCTACATGGGTGGGAATAATCACAAGGAGTCCTCGAAGTACCTCCACGAGGGATTCTGGAGCTGGCGGGACGACTATCCCAGCCAGCCGTTTTGGGCGCACTTCCAGACCACTGACACGCATGGGGACTTTCCGGCTCCGCCACCCTTTGGCGGGCTCTTTGTCACAGCGGATGAGTGGGAGAGCTGGAATGAGTCGTTTGAGCGCCTAGGTGAGCGTGGGCGTGGTCCCTATTCTCCCGCCTGGGATTCTACGGGGATCAGCCGGACGGCGTTCTACTCTGTGGCGAAGGGCCTGTACGACGAAGCGATGGCCCACAACGACTATCGGCTCGGGCAGCTCGTCGACCGGCTGAAGGCCGAAGGGGAGTGGGAGAATACGCTGTTGATCATCGGGGGCGATCACAGCATTCGGGCGGCTTACGCTGACCTGGGCCTCCTGCTCAGCGACTCGCTGCCTCCGCGATGGAGCATGCCGCTGCTCCGGCCCACTGTCTCCAGGGTGCCCCTCATGTTCGTATGGCCGGGCCACATCGAGGGGGGACAGCGGATAGCCCATCCCGTATCGATGATCGACGTGCTCCCCACCCTGCTCGACCTGGTGGGGCTCCCCGCTGCCGAGATCGCACAGGGGCAGTCTCTGGCTTCTCTGATGTTGGGTCGAGATGGATGGGAGCCACGACCGGTGATCTTCGACGAGTTCTATACCGATCTCACGACCGGCGAGCTGTCGGGGTTGATCGAGGTGGTGGACGGTCGATGGGGCGCGTCGCTGGAGATCAACCCGGAGCCGGGTATGCGGTTGTGGTTCGGCCCCCGTCCCTCCCCCCTGCTGCTCTACGATCTCTGGAACGATCCGATGGCTCTGTGGAGCCTGCACGAGGAACGGCCGGATCTGGTGGAGAAGTACACCGCATTTCTGGAGGATCAGTTCGATGCACACTTGGCGTTGTCTCAGTACTTCACACGATCCGGCGATGTTGCGTTGACGCCGGAGCAGCTGCAGACGTTGCGTACGCTGGGTTATATCCAGTGAACAAGGGTAGCATCGCGCCGGAGGTGAAGATGATGAACGGCCACCGAAGTTCCTTGCTAGCCAGCTTACTGCTGCCGAGCGTGCTGTGCCTCGGCTGCGGGGGGCCCGCACCGCTCACCGTCGACATGCCGCTCCACCTCGAAGACCATCTCGGCGCCGCCACCATCGTAGGCTCCGAGGTACCCACGGATGTTCCGGCCGTTATGGAGTGGCACTTCGACGAGCCCCAGGAGGATTGGAAGCCGCTAGTCCCGTTCAACCCGACGATGGATCCGGTCGAGGTCACGCAGCTCGACGACGCGCTGCGAGTCACACTGACGGACGGTACGAGGAGTCCGAGGAACCGCAGGCCTAGGGGTGGCCTCGTTCTCGAGGTGCCTGATTGGAACTACGAGGATCTGGCGCACCTCGTGGTGCGTGCTCGCACCTCCGATGATGTCAGGAACTTAGGGATCGCCTTCAATCGACGCGAAGGGAGCGGGACGGATACAGCCTTCGGCCTTGGATTCGAGCACTTGGTCGCACTCGTCCCTGTTGTAAGCGACGGTACGGTGCAGACCTACCGGATGCGGCTGGATTTCTTTAGGGGTTCTCCACCACCGGAGGAACCGATTCGGCAGATCGGCCTGTTGTTCGCGGCCACTGATCTGGCCAGCATCGACATCCTTTCCATCACACTGACCACGAAGGTGGCCAACTACGCCGACGCGGGCGCGGCCTCGCGCACGGAAATCCGCAACCGGATTTATCGGCAGGCTCTGTATACCCACACGCCGGGGCGCGTGGAGTATCGGGTGAAGATCCCGGAAGGTGGCCGGCTCGACTTCGCCATGGGTGTCTTGCGCGAGGACGTGCCCGTGACCTTTCGGGTCACGGCGATCCCTGATGGTGCCGGGGGTGGTGAACCGACCACGCTGTTCGAGGAGCACTATGCGGACAAGGAGGCCTGG
>JADFMD010000096.1 GCA_022564055.1 Gemmatimonadota bacterium | reverse complement strand
CGGTCGGGACGACGCCCGGCGCCGCCGTCGCACAAACAACGGCGAAGAGTAGAGCGGAGTAACGCGACATCACCTCATGGCCTCGGCCAACCACCGCCATACGATTGCTCATTTCGATCTCCATTCCGGCGTGATCCACTACACCGACCGGCACTCTTCAATTAGCGCTCGGACGAGTCGGGAGAATGTGAAGGGAAGGACCGAAGCGGTCAATATGAGGGCAAAGCGAGAACGAAGATGCGTCTCAGGCGCGTTGAAGGCCGCTCGCGGAGATCGCTTCCTCGAGAATCTCAACCACCTCGAGCGGATCAGGCCACTCCCCTCGTGATAGCAGCTTACCGTTCAGGACCACGGCCTGGATCGGGAGCCTCCCAATCGTTTTCAGGGCTTCAACAAGCCCTACGCGAAAAGCCCAGAAGTCCCTGAGAAGGAGGAAAAACAGGGCCGGATTCCGCGGATCCAGCACCTGGAGCTCGATCGCGTCGCCGAATCTCTCTCTCAACGCCCGGGACAAGGGCGCCATCGCCTCCATACCCGCACGACGCTCCCGAAAGATGGGCTCTCCGTCGCGTGCCAGGAAATCGCCTTCCAGTCGTCCGCAGCAGCCGCTGCCCGACAGTTGCGCTTCCCATTCCCTGATCAGGATCACACTGGGTCTGGTTCTCATATCCACCTAATCGCGCAGTGACACTCGCAGTTCCTCAGGATCAAACCGAGTTCAACATCCGAGAGCGCGTCGGTGGGCGCAAGCGCCCGACTTCAGATGTCGTATGATGAGGGCAGACAACGACCCTCGTTCGCCCCTGGTGGAGCGTCTAATGATTCCGAAACACCCTTGCCCCCGACTCACGCTCCTTCGGCTCGGGTTCGTCCTCGCCGTTTCGGGAGCGGCAATCGGGCCCGTGCAGGCCGCGGTACAGCAGATCCCCACCCCCGAGAGCTTCTTCGGGTTCGAGATGGGTGCCGACCGCAAACTCGCCCGCTGGGACAAGCTCGTGGAGTACTACAATCTCCTGGGTGAGCGGAGTCCGCGCCTCGAGGTCGTCAACATGGGGCCCACGACCATGGGTCACCCGTTTCTGGTCCTCTACCTGTCCTCTCCCGAGAACCTGGCCAGGCTCGACGAGCTCAAGCGGATCAACGCCACGCTCAGCGATCCCAGAGGCGTACCGCAGTCGGAGATCGAGCGAGCCATCTCCGAAGGGAAGGCCGTGATAGTCCAGTCCATGTGCCTCCACTCCACCGAGGTGGCGTCGGGACAGATGGCCGCGGAGCTCACATACGACCTGGTGACGCGCACCGACGACGAGGTCATGCGCATCCTGGACAACACCATCGCCATCATGATTCCGTGCTTCAATCCCGACGGCGAGGTGATGGTCGTCGACTGGTACAACGAGACCCTGGGCACCGAGTACGAGGGCGTGGGCCCCCCGTCGCTGTACCACAAGTACATCGGCCACGACAACAATCGGGACGCGTTCATGACCAACACGGTCGAATCGCAGTACGGGGCCGAGATCATCTTCCGTGAGTGGGTGCCTCAGGCCTACGTCGACCACCACCAGATGGGCGCTTACGGCGCCCGCATCTACGTGCCGCCCTACGCCGAGCCCGTCCGTCCCTCGGCCGATCCCCTGGTTTGGAGGGAGATGAGCTGGTACGGAGCCCACATTGCCTATAAGGAGGAGGAGGCCGGCAAGGCTGGGGTGGTGAACGCTGCCATATACTCCGGGTGGGGCCATTTCGGGTTCCACTGGATCACGCCCTTCCACAACATCGCGGGGATGCTCACGGAGTCGGCCAGTGCGCGTCTGGCGACACCCCTCTTCCTGCATCCCGATCAGCTCCAGGGCTCGCGGAGAGGCCTACCCGAATACGAGGAGCAGACTTCGTTCCCCAACCCCTGGCCCGGGGGCTGGTGGCGCGTGCGCGACATCGTGGAGATGCAGAAGATCGCGGCCATAGCCACGCTGGACATGGCGGCACGGAATCGTGAGACGGTCCTCAGGAACGCGTACCTGAAGGCCAGCCGGCAGACGGAACGGGGTGCAACGGGAAAACCGGCCGCGTTCGTGATCCCGGCCGAGCAGCACGACCCCCTCACGGCACAGAAGATGGTCAACAAACTCCTGGGCCAGGGGATCGAGGTGCACCAGGCCGCTCGCGACTTCACGCACGAGGGCCGCGTATACGGTGCCGGCACCTTCGTGGTATCCATGGCGCAGCCCAAGATGGGCGTCATTCGCTGGCTTCTGGGACGCACCTTCTATCCCGACAACTCGTATACGCGTAACCGGGACGGCAGCCCCATCCGACCCTACGACATGTCCACGGACAACATGGCCGAATTCATGGGGGTTCGTGTGGATCCGGTCGATGAGGCCGTGGAGACGACGCTCGCCAAGGTGTACGACCTGATCGAGCCCGCCGGCCGGGTCGCCCTGGGCCGGTTCGGCTACGTACTCGATGGACGACTGAACGACAGCTTCGAGGCGGTCAACCTCTTGCTCGCGGCCAATGTGCGGGTGCGGCGTGTGGATCGACCGGCCGGCAGCGGTCTTCGTCCCGGTGACTTTCTGGTGGAGGCGGGTGCGCCGAACGAAACCGTGGCCGACGTGGCCCGCGAGACCGGCGTGGACTTCGCCGCCCTCGATACCGAGGCGACGGCCGGCAGCCGACCGGTGACGCAGCTCCGGATCGGGATGTATCAGCGTTACTACGGGGGCAACATGGACGAGGGCTGGACGCGCTGGCTGCTGGAGGACTTCAGCTTTCCGTACACCACCCTCATGGACGCCGAGATCACGGGTGGAGACCTGAGCGACGACTACGACGTGATCATCCTTCCGGACGACGGCCTGGCACGGATGACGGGTGAGCGGAGCGGAGGGGGCGGACCCGGAGACGACGCTCCGACCTATCCCGAGGAGTACCGCAGCGGCTTCGGCCAGCAGGGTGTGGACGCCCTGGAGGCCTTCGTCGAGAATGGCGGGACTCTGGTGACGTTTGCGCAGGCGGGAGCGCTTCCGATCGAGAAGTTCGGGCTTCCCGTCCGCAACGTGAGGGAGGGTCTGTCCTCCATGGAGTTCTGGTCACCGGGCTCGACGTTGAGGGTGAACATCGACAACACGCACCCGCTGGCGTACGGCATGCCTGAGCAGGGCCTGGTCACATTCTTGGGCAACAACCAGGTCTACCAGATCGTCGCGACCCCGCGAAACGAACGCGCCGAACGGATCGTGACGTTCGTGGATCGCGACGTCTTGCAGAGTGGGTGGCTGCTCGGTGAGGACGTCATCACGAACAAGGCGGCCATGGTCTCGGTGGAGCACGGCCGAGGGAGGGTCGTTCTCATCGGGTTCCGGGCGCAGCACCGGGCGCAGACGCACGGGACGTTCAAGCTGCTCTTCAACACGCTCTTGGGCGGTGCGGACCGCGGGGCCGGTCTGGCCTTCGACTGAGGATGACCAGCGGACGTAGCCAAGGGGGCCCGTTGAAGACGTACGACCTCGAATGGTATGACCTCTTTAACCTGCGCGGCACCCGTCGCGACTTCTTTCGGCTCACCGGAAGCGTGACCGGGCTCGTGGCGCTGGGCGCCCTTTCAGCGTGTGGAACGGAGCGCTCGTTGGCGCTCTCGGCGAACCCCTTCACCCTGGGTGTCGCGTCCGGGGACCCGTCCCCCGACGGCGTTGTGCTGTGGAGTCGGCTGGCGCGCTCGGCGCTCGAAGCTGCCGGCGCCGCCGACCAGGCCGTCGCGGTGGATTGGGAGATCGCGGAGGATGAGAGCTTCACCCGCATCACACGGTCCGGAAGTGCCTTGGCGACGCCCCAGTTGGGCCACTCGGTGCACATCGAGCTCGTCGGGCTCGAGCCCGGGCGGGAGTACTTCTATCGGCTGATGGCGGGGGGCCAAGCGAGCCAGGTAGGGCGCACGAAGACCGCCCCCGCGCTCGGTGCCGCCGTCGATCGTTTCCGGTTCGCATTCGCGTCGTGCCAGCACTACGAGCACGCGCTCTTCACCGCGTTGGGGCACCTGGCCGACGAGAACCTCGATCTTATCGTGCACCTCGGTGACTACATCTACGAGTTGTCCTACGGTCGGAACAACGTCCGGAGCCACGGGGCTCCCGAGCCTCTCACTCTCGACGACTATCGGGCGAGGTACACGTTGTATCGCTCGGATCCGAATCTCATGGCGGCCCACGCATCCGCTCCGTGGGTGGTGACCTGGGACGACCACGAAGTCGACAACAACTACGCGAACGACGTCGCCGAGGACGAGCAGACGGTGGCGGAGCTCCTTCTACGGCGGGCGGCGGCCTACCAGGCCTTTTACGAGTTCATGCCGTTGCGGCAGGCCTCGATGCCGGTCGGTCCGGATGCGCAGATGTACCGCCGGCTCCGCTTCGGCAACCTGATCGAGATGAGCGTGCTCGACACCCGTCAGTACCGGAGCGACCAACCGTGCGGTGACGGCCGCCGACCGAGTTGTGTCCAGCACATCGCGCCCGAACAATCGATCCTCGGCGCACGTCAGCGCGACTGGCTCTTCGAGGGCCTGGCCGCCACGGACGCCCGCTGGAACGTGTTGGCTCAGCAGGTGATGATGGCCCGTATGCGCGGGACCGACGCCGATGGTGATGAGACGTGGTCGATGGACATGTGGGACGGCTATCCGGCCGAACGTCAGGCGCTGCTCGGCGTGCTCGCCGAAGTCGGCACGCCCAACCCCGTCGTGCTCACCGGAGACATCCATTCGCACTGGGTGGCCGACTTGCACACCGACTTCGACGACCTGTCGTCGCCCGTGGTCGCGACCGAGCTCACGGGTACATCGATCAGCTCCGGTGGCGACGGCCAGGACATGACCGCCGGGGGCGAGCGCCTACTCTCGAACAATCCGCACATCAAGTTCTACAACAGCCAGCGGGGCTACGTGACCGCAGAGGTGACGCCAGACCTGTGGACGAGCGAGCTCAAGATCGTGCCGTTGGTCAGCGAGCCCGGCGGTGCGTTGGAGACGCGCGCGACGTTCGTGGTGGAGAACGGGAGGCCGGGCGCGCAGGAGGCGTGATGGTCGTCCCCTCCCCCACGAGCTCGAGGGCCTCGAGCCGGCTCCCGTCGGCCATACCCGAGTCATGACCCGGCCCAACCCGATCGACGCAAGCGCTCTCGCCGTCCACTACACACGTTTTCGCGTCTCGGAGCGCCTTCTGCTCACGGGTCACTCCCACCAAGCCTGGCCCGACGTCTCCTTCGAGGCTCAGCAAGGCGCATGGCTCGACGCTGCACGCCATGTGGATCGAAAATGGGAAGTCGCCGAGGTCAAAGCGGAGCGGTTCCGAACGGCCGTCGCCGCGCTACTCGACGATCGAAACGGTTTCGTGGCCCTCGGACGGAGCACCCACGAGCTCGTCACCCGCCTCCTCTCCGCACTCCCCCTGGCCACCCATCCGCGTCTGGTCACGACGGACGGTGAGTTTCACAGTATCCGGCGGCAGCTCGACCGTCTGTCCGAGGAGAGGATCGAGGTGGTCAAGGTTGCGGCTCTTCCGGCCGCCACGCTGGCCGAGCGGTTGATCTCCGAAGTGGACGATCGCACGGCAGCGGTGCTGGTATCGCGCGTGCTCTTCCAGAACGCACATATCGTTCCTGATCTGGGAGGCGTCCTGGAGGCCTGCGGGCGGGTCGGCGCCGAGCTGCTGGTGGACGCCTATCACTCCACCAACGTGGCGCCGCTCTCATTAACCGAGGAGGGGCTCGATGGCGCCTTCGTCGTCGGGGGTGGCTACAAGTACATGCAGATGGGCGAAGGAAACTGCTGGCTGAGGTTCCCGCGGGACTGTCGACTCCGACCCGTCCTCACGGGCTGGTTCAGCGAATTCGCTACGATGACCGAAGACAAGACGGCGAATGGCAGGGCGAAGGGGGAGAGCCTCGTGGCATACGCCGACGGTCCCCCCCGCTTCGCAGGTGCGACGTACGACCCCACCAGTCACTATCGGGCCGCCGCGGTTTTGGATTTTTTCGCCGAGCAGAATCTCACCCAGGACCGCCTGCGCGTCTGCAGCCAGCACCAGATCGGACTTCTCGTGAGCGAGATCGACGCCCTCGATCTCGATCCGGCGGTCGTGACCCGAGACCGTTCGGTCCCTTTGGAATCGCTCGGCGGATTCCTCGCTCTGACTTCTCCGGAGGCTCCACGTATCAAGGACGCCTTGGCAGA
This sequence comes from Gemmatimonadota bacterium, assembly GCA_022564055.1. Classification (GTDB taxonomy): domain Bacteria; phylum Gemmatimonadota; class Gemmatimonadetes; order Longimicrobiales; family Gaopeijiaceae; genus UBA822. The sequence continues at coordinate 4,104 of JADFMD010000096.1, read as the reverse complement.
GCGTGGCGTTCACGTCGACCACCGCGGTCATGTCCTCCGGCTCGGTCCGGCGCCCTATCTGACGGATGAGCAGTTACGGGAGGCCGTGAGCATACTGGGGGAGGTGGTGAGCTGAGGCACCTGCTCCGGCTCGCGTCCGGCTCCCAAACAAGTTGTACCCAAGAATCGGCCGGGATACCTTTCCGACAATCGCCCGACCGACCTTCGCTCGTACCTTCGCCGCGCCGAAAAGCCATGAGAGCACTCAGCGTAAGCCTTGCCCTCCTCGCGGTTCTTGTGTCGGCCCCCAACCACGCAGCAGCACAGACCGATCTCGCCGGAGAATGGGAATTCGTGATCATGAGCGAGTCAGGCGGGACCCAGGTTCGCTTGCGTGTCGAACTCGCCGTCACACCGGATGGTCGATTGCTGGGCGCGACGGGCCCTGAAGGCCGTGACGACACCGAGAAAATGACTGGCTCGGTCAAGGGATCAACGGTCCAATTTTTCTGGAACACTCACTTCGAGGGGACGCCGGTCGACTTCCGCTTCACCGGCACCGCCACAGAGGACGGCATGGCCGGATCGGTTGTGGTCGATTTTGGAGACCGAGGCGGCGTCTCACGGAGCAACTGGATCGCAACAAGGGCTGAACCATTGGCGTAGGGCTCGGCTCCCGTGTCACTGGACCTGTCTTAGGTACCGCCGGGATGCTGCCTCAGGTAATTAGGGCGGAGAGAAGCCTGGCGCCCGTTTCGGCTGTGGTAGCGAGGACATTGATAGCCCCGTAAAGAAGAGTACCGAGTACCAGAAGGCCGATGAGCGGGTGGCGCTGGAAGAATCTCTGCGTGGGTTTGTTCGTTCGGCACCAAGGGCAAGCATCCGCTCTCGGACTCACCATGTGAGCGCAGATGCGGCATCGCTTCAAGCGGGCCATGCGTCTTCTCTTCTGCATGCCGAATTAAGGTCGAAGGATAGAAAGATCTGTTTGCACCGCCAAAGTAGGTGGCGGATCTCGTTTCGACAACTGACGGAGCCCTTCGATCCCGTAATGTGTTTATTTAACTCAGTTATCGGAGATTTTAGTGGCGAAAAAAATGTACCGTTTCCCCGGAAGTTCGTTTTTACGTAGAAGAAACATATGTTTCTTCACGGCAGCAAGAGAGCGCCCCGACAAACTGGACGCCCTTGGCGGTACGAATCCTGCATGTGTCATTGACGACCGTAGCACTCACTCTGAGTGGAGGCGCCACAACCGTGTTTGACAAGACGACCAAAGGCCGGAAAGTGACGGCAGGAGACGGGAATACCCCTGAGGCAGGGGAGATCCACCTCTCGTTCATCGCAAAGGAGATGCACATCGAGGGGAACTGTGTAACAGACGGCCAGTTGCGAATCGAGGGGAAGATCTCGGGCAACGTCACCGTCCACGGCATCGAGTTGGTGGCGTCGGGCTCGGTCGACGGCGACGTCATCGCAGCCGAAGGGACGAAGTCCGACCAGGTCTTCGTTATCTGCGGCCTGGTCACCGGGGCCGTCCGCGCGCCTCAGGTCGAAGTCCGGCAGGGTGGCAGGGTGCACGGCGGAGTCGTCGCGGACGAGGCCGTGATCCACGGGCAGGTGCACGGCGGGATCCTAGCGCGGAACCGCCTGACCCTCGAGGAGACGGCAGACGTCGAGGGCGATGTTCACGCCCGTCGCCTCGCGCTCAAGGAAGGGGGACAGGTGAACGGCAACATCCGCATGGGGGAGCGCGCGGACGTCGAGTCCTCGCGTACGAAGCTTGCGCCCGTCGCGGAGCCGCCCGAAGCTGAGGACGAAGTCCTGTATTCGGCGAGAGCCTAGGGCCTAGCGCCCGCGGGGGGGACCCGATTTACGGCAGCGCATACGCCACCAGCGCGCCCGGATAGTTCGTTCGGAAACTACCGATCTGCACCACGATGTAATGTTTGCCTTCGTGCATGTAGGTCATCATGCCATACTGGCCGGGGGCCGGAAGCTCGACGCTCGCCAGGATCTCGCCCGTCCGCTTGTCCCGGGCATGCAGCTCCAAGGGGGCATCGGGGACGTACTGCGCGGCACCTTGACTGAGCGCCCTGGTCTGGACCAGAAGGTCACCCATGACCATCTGGATCGACCAGCCGACTCCTCCGGTATTGGGAACGTCCACACCCGCCAGAAGAGGGTGGTTCCTGATCCGCTCAGGAGTCTCGCCGACCGGCACCGACCAGTTCCGCCTGCCGGTGTTCATCTGGAAGGCCGTGAGCTGGTTGTCCATGGGCTTCCAGAGCCGCAGGCCATCGATGGTCGGCAGGCCCCCGCCGCTGCCGGGCGACCACGCCACCACTGTGGTGCCCGTGGTAGGAGTACTGTTGGGAGTAGCACCGCCATCACCGGGCACGGCATAGTTCGGGTTGTCCACGTCCACCCCGCCCGTGGGCTCCATGAATCCGGAGGCGCTGCAGCCCCGTCTGTGCGACACGTACATCATTCCCGTGCTGGGATCCGCAACCGGAGGATGGGGGATGATGTTCCCCCCCCCTATGCAGCCGACGTTGTTGATGAAGTCGTTGTCGTGCTCGAAGGGAAGCGGCGGCACGTAGAGGCCCCCGATCCGGTACTGACTCAGGAGAATCTGCGCCTGAGCGTTCAACTCCGGCGTGTAGTCGATGACGAACTCCTCCGTCAACCCATCCGTTATGATCGGGTCCACAGGTTCCGGCAACGTCGGGTACGGCTGCGTGGGTGCGGTGTAGTTGCCGGGGACTTGCGTCTGGATCACCGGGCGCTCCTCTATGGGCCAGATGGGCTCGCCAGTCTCCCGGTTGAACGCGAAGACGAGGCCTTGCTTCGTGTTCTGGATCACGGCGGGGATCAGCTCTCCGTCCACCGTCAGATCCATCAACATGGGCGGGGTCGGAAGGTCGTAGTTCCACTGGTCGCTGTGGTGGATCTGGAAGTGCCACCTCCGCTCGCCCGTCTGGACGTCCAACGCGAGCAGGGTGCCGCCGAAGAGGTTGTGACCGGGTCTATGGCCGGCGTACGACTGGACCGTGGAAGCGTTCGTCACGATGTAGACGAGCCCCAGCTCCGGATCGGCGGACGCGGGAGCCCACGATGACATGTCCCCAGACCACTGCCAGGCGTCGTTCTCCCACGTCTCGTGGCCGAACTCGCCGGGCCGCGGGATGATGTGGAACTTCCAGAGGAACTCTCCCGTTTCAGCGTCGAACCCCATGATGTCGCCCGGGATGTTCTCAATCCGGGTCTGGCCGTAGCTGGCCTGGTGCCCCACGAGTACCACGACCACCCCGTTGACCACGATCGGCGGCGCCGAGGCGGTGACCATCCCGAGCTCCCTCGGTACTCCGTAATCGGCATCGTACGGGCCTTCGTCCCAGCGCTCCCACTGGCCCCAGCCTTCCAGGAGTAGGGGCACCAGATCGACGACCCCGTTCTGCGAAAAATCATCCAGCGGTACGGGCGAACCCCAGCCCTCCAGGGGCCGGCCCGTCTTGGCGTCGAGCGCCCAAAGGAAGAAGGCGGGGGTGGTGATGTAGATCACTCCGCGGCCGTTCACCTCGGCGTACGCCACCCCTTTTCCATAGGACCGCCTGGGCGAGCGCAGATACCTGACGGTCTCGGGCTCGCGAAACACCCAGAGCGTCTCGCCCGTATCGGGGTCGATCGCCACCACCTGCCGGCGCGGCGTGGCCACCGTAAAGAGCATTCCGTCGGCGTAGATCGGGGTGGACCGAGAGAAGTAGTCGAGGTTGGGGCCGAAGTTGTCGCTCTTCCAGATCCAGGCCACCTCGAGGTCCGCGAAGTTGGTGGCGTTGATCTGGTTCAGAGGCGAGGAGCGGGTGTGCCCCGCATCGCCGCCCAGATAACGCCACTCGCCGTTCTCGGTCCCTGGCAGGCGCTGAGCGACGGCGGCCGTCGCCATCGTCATCACGAGCGCGGAGGCGAAGCCCAGGCAAAACACGACGGTCTGCGTCCGGAAACCTTGAAGCTCAACTTTCATCATCTTCGTCATTCCTCGTTCCTCGCCTTGATGGGATCGGGCATGGATGCCTCGAAGCCACGGCAGCGTGCCTGCCATGATACAACATGGCGGGCATTCGC
>JADFMD010000225.1 GCA_022564055.1 Gemmatimonadota bacterium | reverse complement strand
GGCGCGGTTCGCCTTCCTCGCTCGATACCGTTGTTGCTCTCCGGTACATTGGCTTGGCGAGTCGACTCGCTGCTCGATTCGAAGCGAACAGTAAATCCGACTAGCTGCAGCGGCTGCTGGATGAGGGGAGGGGGTAGAGTTGGAAACAGCAGAGCCTCCAGCGCGCTCTCGCTGAGATCGTCGGGCAGGGGCCAACTCAGTCCCGCCTCCTCGGCTCTCCTCCGGATACGCCGGACCGTGGTCCGGGCGACCTTCACACTCCGGGCTACCTCCCGATCCGATCGCCCCTGGGCTCGGAGTCGGAGTACTTCCTTGATCTTGCGCATGGACAACCTCTTTGCCGGCATTCCCTCTCCTGGTTCGGTTGGAACACAAGAGCCGCAAATGACAGCCTGAAGAAACGGTTATCCAGCGTCGGCTTCTCCTCCGGTCGGGCCGTGGCCCAGCTCACCGAAATGGGTGGGCCTCTTCCCTCGGATTAGGTGGGCCTCTTCGCTCGGAATACGCAGGTCTTGTAACCCGTTCTTGTGACCCACGCAGGGTGAGCCGGCCCGTTATACTCTCGTCGCAGCCGGTACAACGGCCAAGATCCGATTCTTCAGGGCCTCTTTAGCGCCAAGCGGGAATCCGCCCGACAGGCGCTTCACCGGTGATTCCAGCGCGGGAAAACTCGGGACGGCGCCGTATCATTGTGGCCGGTCCTGCTCCTCCGTACCGGGGGAGCGATCCCCCCAAGTCAGCCAATGGCTCACCGTCCGGGTCGTGGCTTGGAGGGTCGCAAGAATGATTGCCAGGTCTGACATACCGGCGAGGGGACACGAGGCGACCAGGGGCGTTGTATTCGCCTTCTCTGATGCCGTTATCATCACCACGGCCACGGGAAAATCTCCAACAGATACCTCGACCACGTTGTCGAGAACGAGAGCCGGTTCGGAAATGCCCAGATAGAAAATCTGGAGACAGGCGTCGAGGGCTCTCAGGGTGGCGAGGGCGGGGACTCTGAGCCGTTCAGGGGGGTCTACAGGTCCCGATGCCGCGCCATTGAAGGTGCGGCCCTCGCAAGTGATCTGAGCTTCCACCTGAACCACGCCGGGCTGGACCTCGCGTACGCGATGGCCCACCAATCGGATGGTGCCGTCGTAGGGAACCGGATCCTTCCCCACGGGGGTCTGCCGCCGTCCCGGAGATGCGCTTGGTTCTTGAGACACTAGAATACTGTCGTCAGGGGAAGCCAGCTTGACGAGTATGCTGTTACTCAACGATGCGACGGAAATTCTAGAATGAGCAAGGCTTTCGTTTCGTTGCTATCCACGGGCCGGTAGCCAGGCGAAATTCCCCCCCTACCCCTCCAGCTCCTCGGCCAGCTGTGTGAGCGTGTACCAATGGTCCTCGTCAATCTCCCACACGAGTGTCACGGGGTCGGATTCGCGTTCCACCCACTCCGGGTCACCTACTACTTCGCCGTGGATTTCTTGGGCGTCCCGCGCGGCGTCCGACTTGGCCATCTCGAGATTGGGGCGCACCCACGCATACTCCGCCATGTCCCCGATAGCTGCTCGGTGATGGCGAATCAGCCTCCAGCCACCCTCCAACTCCTCGGCCGCTTCTCGAAGCCTCTGGTCGATCTTTACGAGGTGGTCGTCCCTCAACCACGTGTCAGGTATGAGTGCGAGTTCTGGGCGTTCGCCGTCCGGCCCTGGCTCGCCGAGGACCTCGTACCGCTCATGTACGTCCTTCCTACCGACAATTACGTCAGCCCGTCCGAACACGTGGCGAATTCTCCTCTCAAGGAGCATTACTAGAGTCGGGTCTCTCTCGTCGGCCATGCTCTCACCCTCCCTCCAACTCCTCGGCCAGCTTCACGAGCTCCCCTGCCCTCTCACGGGCCAGCTTGGCGATCACAGACCCCTCAGTTGCCCCCGTCCTGGGGATGCGTCTCGATCCACCCACGAGCCCTCCAACTGGTCTGGCCGTCTCATCCGGCATCACTTCTCGGGTGCCGGAAACAGGTCGAAAAATGCCTGAGACGTACAGTCGGCCGCGCCACCGTCAAATCCAATTCCGAAGGCAACTGTACGCTGAAGCGCAGTCCCATGCGCGGTTGGGTCGAACCAAGTGTCGGCGGGGTCGCCTACGGTTATCACCGCGGCGACCGCCTCTTCAAGATCCCCCGGCTCTAACTCGCCCCGGTCGTTGGCATCACTCGTCCAGGCTCCCGCGAAGCAGTCTGCCTGTAATTCCTGTTCCTTGTCGGAGGTGACTCCAGGGGCGGCCCAGCCCAGGATTTTCGAGACGTGATGTCCGAACTCGTGTGAGATGATAAATGCTGTAGCCATGTCCCCGATTTGATCGAGAAAAAGCTGAAGGAAGTCGAAGTCGTAATAAACCCCTTCGTCTATTGTGCAATAAAAAGCGTTGCCCAACTCAGCGAGGCCGCACGGCGTATCGATGGTGGTGGTATAGGAAACGAACGCTGTAATCGCACGATAAGGGAACGCACCCCCGGTCAGCACCGCCACCCAAAAGGCTTCGATGTCCACCCGCACAGCGGCGTAGAACTCCGGTACGGTGTCGGGACAGCCGTCAAAGTCGTAGACATTGTTGACCGTCTCGGCCTGATCCGGGCAGGCATCCACCTCGTTTAGAAACCCGTCGCCGTCACGGTCGGGGT
>JADFMD010000224.1 GCA_022564055.1 Gemmatimonadota bacterium | reverse complement strand
GAGGAACAGGAGCGGCGGTTCAAGAGCCGGCTGGAGGACCCGAGAAAGCGGTGGAAGATCGGACCCATCGACGTCGCCTCGCGCGCGCATTGGCTCGACTACTCCCGGGCGAGGGACGAGATGCTCAAGCATACGGATACCGACCAGGCGCCCTGGCACGTGGTCGGGGCCGACGTAAAACGTCACGCCCGCCTCAACTGTATCCACCATCTTCTCCAGACGATTCCGTGGCGGGACATTCCGGACGAGTCCGTTGAGCTTCCAGCCCTCCAGGAGGATCCGGACTACCGGCGCCCCCCGTCGGATAGCCTACGTTGGGTGCCCGAGGTCTACGGGTCGGGAGCGACGGATTCGGAGGTCTAAGGGCCGTCTACGGGTTTTCTAGTTGACAGCGCCGGACCGGCTCCCCATGTTGCTACTAGAATTCCCGTAGCAAGGATAAGAGCATGCCGCCGGACACCTTCACACCACGCGAACTGGACGTGATGTCCATCCTCTGGGACCTGGGCTCCGCGACGGTGGCCGACGTCCAGGAGCGCATCGGCGACCCCCTCGCGTACACGACCGTGCTTTCGGTGCTGAGAACACTCACGGAGAAGGGGTACGTGCGGCACGAGGCGGAAGGGCGGGCGTACCGCTACTACGCTCTCGTGGACTGGACGGCGGCCGGTCGGCGGGAGCTGCGGCGGTTGGTGACGAAGGTTTTCAAGGGTTCACCCGAGTTGCTCCTGGTCCAGTTCGTCTCCGACCGAAATTTGGACGAACAGCAGCTGCGGCGGCTTCGCCAACTCGTCGACGAACGTCTCGGTGAGGGCTCGGAAGGGGAGGAAGACTGATGCTTCTCAACCTGATGGTCTACGTGGTGACCGTGAGCTTTTTGCTCGGCTTGGCCGCGTGGGCCTTCGAACGCGCCGTGCGGGTGTTCGCTTTCCCCACGCGTTGGATCTGGGTTGGGGCCCTGGGTGGATCTCTTGGATACATGCTTCTGGCGGTCCTGCGCCCCGCGACCTCTTCACCCCCGCTGGGGACGGTCGTCTCCACTCCGCTCGACGTTCTTCTGGTCCCCGTCGTTGGGTCCATTACGCGGTTGGCGGAGGCGTCACCCTCTGGCATCAACCTCGAGGCGTTCCTCGGTGTGGGCTGGGTGGTCCTGACTCTGTCGGTTACGGCCGTCCTTCTGAGAGCTCACCTGCGGCTCCGTTCGGACCGCTCCACTTGGACGCCCGCGGAACTCCATGGCCGGGACGTTCTGGTTTCAGAAGACCTCGGCCCGGGGGTCGTGGGATGGATCCGATCCGTGATCGTGATGCCGCGCTGGGCGCTTCGTATGCCACCCCAGAAGCGAGAGTTGATGCTCCAGCACGAAGGGGAGCACTGCCACGCGGGTGATACGAGAGTGGCAGGCTTCTCTCTACTGCTTCTGACGCTCCTTCCGTGGAATCTCCCTCTCTGGTGGCAGGTTTACCGCCTTCGGGTGGCTATCGAGATCGACTGCGACCGTCGCGTCCTTCACCGGTCCGCGGACGTAAAGCGTTACGCCAAGCTTCTGGTTGAGATCGGTGCCCGAAGGACGGCCTCACCATGGAGCGCGTTGGCCTTCGCTCGTCCGATCCCACCGATCGAACGGAGGATCCTCGCCATGACTGAAACTCGGGACGATACCAAGTACCTTCCGACAGTCGGACTGACCCTTCTCGCGGCCCTGCTCGTGGTGGCCTCGTGTGGGGTAGAGCAACCTCCGACTACTGCGGCTACATCTGGCAATTCGGAAGGTGATGAGCGCATGGTCGTACCCCGCACCGAGGAGTTCGAGGTCGGCGTTCAGCCAGTCGTGATCGACTCGATGGACGTGGAAGGGAACATCCGTCAGACCGACCTCACGATCATCGCCATGGGTGGCCTGAACCCAGGCTCCGCCTATACGATCTCCGACATCCAGCAGGCGACCCAGTCGATGTGGGCGACCGGGCAGCTCAGGGACATTCGCGTTCGGGTAGAGGGCGAAGTCGGTGATGGAATGGTGACGTTGATCTGGGAGGTCGACGAACGGGATCTTGAAGTGCCACTCCCGAATGCGGCCGCCGACCCGCCACCAGTCCGAGGCCAACAAAGCAACGTTCGCCTCGCCAGCCGGCAGGTCTCAGACGAGGAAAGGATCGCCCGGCTCAGGAACGCGATGGCGGAGCAAGCAGCGGCAGCTCGCGCGTTTATCGAGGAGTTTCAGGCACGTCGGGCGGAAGCCGTGACGCCAGCCCCGCCACAAGAACTCCGGCCGGAGGACCGGGTGGCCATCCAGGCCGGCCCCGTGTTCACGCCTATGAGGGCCCTGCCGGAGATCCTGAACAGGAATGAGATCGTGGCGGCTTTGGTGAGGGAGTATCCTCCCCTTCTTCGAGACGCCGGAACAGGCGGGACGGTGAGTGTTTGGTTCTATCTCTCGGAGACGGGACAGGTCCTGCACTCCAGAGTTTCTGAGAGTTCCGGCCACCCGGAGATGGACGCGGCCGCCCTCGAAGTCGCGAACGTCTTCAGATTCTCTCCAGCTATGAACCGGGAAAGAGTCGTCCCGGTCTGGATCCAGCTGCCCATCACGTTTGAGGTGCAGAACTGACCGATGTCCATCCGCTGGGACCTGGGCTGACGGCTCAAAGGGAGACGAAGACTGATGCTTCTCAACCTGATCGTCTACGTGGTGACCGTGAGCTT
>JADFMD010000095.1 GCA_022564055.1 Gemmatimonadota bacterium | reverse complement strand
GGGGGCCCTAGGGGGCTCAATTGGACGGACACGCCGGGTGCGGGTCCGTTTTTCGCCAATCAAGACTGGGTGTGGGGCGTGGGCCTGATGCTCTCGGGTTTCTTCTTCGCATTTGCCGTGCTGAGGTACGGCGTGACCGAATGGCGTGCGAAGTACATCAACACCGCGGACTCCGACATCCACGTCGGCGCCTGGTGGGACTGGACCATTCGCCTGGTGATCGTGGAGTCGGTGGTGCTCATGGGGTGGTTGTTGCTTCAGGCCCGGGGGGAGTCGTTCCGCGCGACCTGGACACTCTTCTCGCCGTTCAACATCGGCACGGTGCTGATTCAGTTCGCGATCGCCATCGTGCTTCTGAGGCTGCTCAATGGCTGGCTGGTGCGGAGGCTTTCGAACCATGGCTAGGGAATCGAAAGCGGCCAAGGCAGAGCGTGCCGCCGAGGCGTTCGACCTGTTGACGGAGGAGTACCCCGACGCTCGCTGCGCCCTCACCTATGCGAACGCCTTCCAACTCGGAGTGGCGACCATCCTCTCCGCCCAGACGACCGACGAACGCGTGAACATGGTCACGCCGGTCCTTTTCGAGCGTTTCCCGACCTCCGCCCACCTCGCCGACGCCCGACCGGAGGAGGTGGAGGAGATCATCCGCTCCACAGGTTTCTTCCGCAACAAGACCAAGAACATCATCGGCTTCGCTCAGGGCGTCACCGACCGCCACGGCGGTGAGGTGCCGCGCGCCATGAACGAGTTGACCGCGCTGCCGGGTGTGGGGCGGAAGACCGCGAACGTGATTCTGGGCAATGCCTTCGGAATCAGCGAGGGGGTCGTCGTCGACACGCATGTGAAGCGGCTCTCGACGCTCCTCGCGCTCACCGGGGAGAAGACCCCAGAGAAGATCGAAGGCGACCTCATGGGGCTGTTCCCCGAGGAGCGTTGGACCCTGTTGTCCCACTTGCTGATATTTCACGGGCGCCAGGTCTGCATTGCAAGAAGGCCACGGTGCGAGGCGTGTGTGATGTCCCACGTCTGTCCCTCGTCGAGGGTCTGAAACGACCGGACGAAGGGGCGCAACCACCCCCTGAAATGGAGCCGAACGTGAGCCCACAGATCCCCGACCGAGCGTCGGCTTTGACCCTTCTGGAGAGTTGGGTCGAAAACGAAGGGCTGAGAAAACACATGCTGGCGGTGGAGGCGTCTTGCCGGCACTACGCCCGAATCTACGGAGAGGACGAGGACCTTTGGGGGATGGCAGGCCTTCTCCACGACCTCGACTGGGAGAGGTATCCGGACGAGCACCCGCGGCGGGGGCTCGTCGAGCTGGAGGAGCTCGGCTACCCCGATGCGATTCTGCAGGCGATTCGTGCACACGCGCCCGACCGGACGGGTGTGGAGCCCGATGGACTGCTCGATCGGGTCCTCTTCGCCTGCGACGAACTCTGCGGGTTGGTGTACGCGTGCTGCCTGGTTCGACCCACCGGGATCGATGATCTCGCGCCCAAATCGGTCACCAAGAAGTTGAAGGACAAGGCCTTCGCAGCGGGGGTGAGCCGGGACGATGTCACCCGGGGTGTCGAGCTCTTGGGAATCGAACGTGTCGAGCACATACAAAACGTGATCGACGGGATGCGGACGATTGGCGAGGTGCTGGGAATTCGAGCGGAGGATCGCCCTTAGGTGAAGATTGGGGAGGAGCTATCGGAGATCCATACTTTGACCAGGACCGCCCTTTGAGACCCACCACTGTGGCCATCGGAGTGATGGCCGCGCTCGCGGTGACGGCTGGACTGGCCCCGGGGGGTCTTCGGGCTCAGGACGTCGAGTGGCTCGCGGAGCACTACGGCACGACTCCCCCCCCGGCCTATTTCGAAGAGATCACACGTAATCCCGGCGCGTACCGACCCTCCAGGGGCTGGAGATCCCGGCTGGGCCTGCGTGCCGTTGTTGGGAATCCTGGCGCGGCGGCGTTACGAGCGGCGGCCGTTTTGGGCCGACGGGCGGGGGGCGTGTTGGGCACTATCGAAATCCCCTTGCTCCTCGGCCTCTACTCGGATTCGCCCGGAATTCCCAGCGCTGACGTCGGAGCCACCTCGGGTCAGCTCCTCACGCAGGCCATCGTCCAGCAGGAATTTTTCGACGGCCCCAACAGCCGATTCGCGACCATCCCCGAATTCTACTCGGAGCTCTCGGGGGGCCTGCTCACGCTGGTGGGCGAAACGCAGGATTGGTTTCAGGCGGGCCTCAGCGGGGACGATGTCGCTGGGAGCAGCAACGGCTTGAGCTCACTCGACGACGTCGGCGAATTCATCATCGAGCTCCTCGTCAACGCCGACGACGGAAGCATCGACTGGGGCGATTACGACAACGATGGGCCCGACGGTGTGCCCAACTCCGGCGATGACGACGGCTACGTGGATCTCTTGGCCGTCATGCATCCTACCTCGGGTGCCGAGTGCGGCGGAGGTGGGACCGGAATCGTGTGGTCGCACTACTGGCAGCTCGGCGCCTCGGCGGGACAGGTGTTTAGGACGTCGACCGTTTCGGTGAACGGCGGAGTCGTCCTTGTCGACGACTATACGATCCAGCCGGTTCTCTCGTGTGACGCTTCGACGATCAACGAGATCGGGGTCTTCGCGCACGAGCTCGGCCACGGCTTCGGACTCCCCGACCTGTACGCTGTCGGTGCTAGTCACGGGGGCGTGGGGCGCTGGGGACTGATGGGTACTGGCGCCTGGGGCTGTAATGGGCAGGGCGCGGACGTGCCTTGCCATATGACGGCTTGGAGCAAGGAGGTCCTCGGGTGGGTAAACGTCAACACGCTGCTGGCCGACGCTGACCTGGGTGTGCTCTTCCTCGATCCCGTGGAGACGACGGGGGACGTCATCAGAATAGACGCCGGGGACGGAAGTGGGGATTACTACCTGTTGGAGAACCGGCAACGCCTCGGCTTCGACGCGACCCTCATGGCCCCGGGGCTCTTGGTTTGGCAGATTGACACCGTGACGGTGGAAGGCGCGTGGGCCGCTAATCAGGTGAATACATCGGCGGCCCGCATGGGTGTGTGGCTTCGGCAGGCCGACGGTCAGAACTCGTTGGCTCAAGCCGGCGAGCGGGGTGACGCGGGGGACCCGTTTCCGGGATCGGCCGGTGCTACCGACTTCCACGCCGGGACGGTGCCCTCCTCCTTCACCTACAGCGGGTTGAACGGGTTGAACAGCATCCCGGTGAACACCGCCGCGGGCGTCACCTTGTTGGACATTCAGCAAGTTGGTAACCAGATGCAATTTCGGGCGCTCACGCGGTACCAGACGGTGACGCTGCGGTCTGACGGGCTCGGCGCCTCCGGGAGTGTTTTCACGGTCGACGGCGTCGCATCTTCCGCAATGACCGTCCCGTTTTCGTCAGCGCCGTTCCAGACCCATGCGCTCGAGGCGGGTGGCGGGGCTCCCAACGGACCGGGGTTCCGGTACGGATTCCAGGCGTGGAGCGACGGCCAGCCGCGCGTCCGGAGCTGGGCGACCGGGATCTCCGATTCGACGCTCACGGCGAGCTACGGAATTTCGGAGGTGAGCTTCGATATCACTTTGGTGAGTCCCGTCCCCGGTGTGGTGCCGGGTGTGGTGGTCCTCAACCCCGACACCGAGTCGGGCTGGATCCGCGAGGCGATCGACGTGAGTGTCTGGGCACAGCCGAAGACGGGGTTGGCGTTCAGGGAGTGGACCGGGGCATTGCTGGGCCAGCCCAACCCCACGACGGTAGTCATTTCCACGCCGGGTTCGGCCTCCGCGGTCTTCGATCTCACCTACATGGTTTCCTCGGCGGCCGGGATGCAGGTGACGGTGGCGGCGGCTTCCGACGTCGACATTCAATTCACGGTCACGAACGCCAACCAGCCGGTAGCGTGGATCACGAGCGGCGTACCTCTGGGTCTATCCTTCGTAGGAGGCACGGTGGGGGCATTGACGGGCGCTCCTCTGGCGATGGGTGACTTCGTGGTGACGGTCCAGGCCACGGATGCCATTGGACTGACGGATTCCATCGACGTGGCCCTGAACGTGGGGCCCCCGGACGTCGGGCTTCAGGCCATGGCGGAGCCTTTCTTGAGCGTCGGGACGGTGAACACCGCGCTCGAGACATTCCTCGACCTCCAGGGCGACGGGGACGGGACGTACGACCTGGGCGATTTTCGCGTATGGGTTCTGGGTAATCCGAGCCACCCGGTGAATGCACCCGCGGCGACGCTCCTGGCCGGGGCCCCGAGGAAATCGATCGTGATTCCGCTCTTCGAGGGGGATCACCCATGAGGGGGGAAAGGAGCCTGGGCAGGCTGGCCACGATCCTGGCTGTCGCCCTCACCGCCTGTGATTGGGGACCGAGAGGGCCCGGTGAGCTCAAGGGAATCGTTACGTCCGGGGATGTTCGCGTAGGCGCCATCGTTCTCGAGATCAGTGGGCCCGGGGTCCAGGGGTTCACGGACGCCGGCCAGACGCGGATTTTCTTCGCGGAGCCCCAGCCTGAGGTGTACCGGGTCGTGCTCGTGGCGGCCGACCCCGATCGAATCCGGTTTCGTGTGGCCATGGACGACGTCCGGAGCCCTTCGCTGACGGTGGTCACCGTCGAAGCGGTGGACGACACGAATGCAACGATCACCGATCTGAGTGGAATTACAGTCGAGCTCGCTCGATGACCGTGACCAACGCCGGACACTCCGGTCGGGCCCCCTTGCGCGTGAGGTGCCTCCCTCGGAAAATGTGCGTATGACGACCTCTACCGTAGTCACGATGGTGCTCATTCTCGGGTTCGTTTGGGGCGGTTTCGCCTTGGCTCTGTTCACGGCAATCCGGAAGGAGTCGAACAAGGAGGATCGAGGGGCCCCGTAGCCCTCCCGAGCGCTTGCCCGAGGTGCGGTTTGAGGTACCTTTCGCCGTGATGTCTGCTCCGCTTTGCACACCACGGATCAGCCGACCCAGCGGCCCCGAGCCCCCCGTATTTTCCGTTGCCTAGACGCTCTGACCTCGACTCCATCCTCGTTCTGGGTTCAGGCCCCATCGTCATCGGTCAGGGGTGCGAGTTCGACTACTCGGGCACCCAGGCGGTTCGCGCTCTGAAGGAAGAGGGCTATCGCGTGGTGCTGGTAAACTCGAATCCGGCCACGATCATGACGGACCCGGATCTAGCGGACCGCACCTACATCGAACCGCTCTCGCCGGATTGGGTCGAACGGGTGATCGAGCGGGAGAGACCCGACGCGCTGCTGCCTACGATGGGCGGGCAGACGGCGCTCAACATCGCCATGGACCTCGATCGTCAGGGCGTGCTCGAGAAGTACGGCGTCGAGCTGATAGGAGCGAACGCCCGGTCCATTCGGATGGCGGAGGACCGTGAGGAGTTCGCGGCGGCCATGGCGCGCATCGGGCTGGAGCTACCGCACGGTGGCGTCGCTCGCACGTTGGACGACGCGATGAACATCGTCACAGAGACCGGCTACCCCGCGATCATCCGCCCCAGCTTCACCCTCGGAGGTACGGGTGGCGGAATCGCGTACAACGTCGAGGAGTTCAAGGCGGCGGTCACTCGGGGCTTGAGCGCTTCGCCCATCACCGAAGTGCTCATCGACCGGAGTGTCATCGGGTGGAAGGAATACGAGCTCGAGGTGGTCCGGGATGCTTCGGACAACGTGATCATCGTTTGCTCGATCGAGAACTTCGACCCCATGGGAGTTCACACCGGGGACTCCATAACGGTGGCTCCGGCCCAGACGCTCACCGACGTCGAGTATCAACGCATGCGGGACGCGGCTATCGCGATCATCCGCGAGATCGGAGTCGAGGCCGGCGGATGTAACATCCAGTTCTCCGTGGATCCGCAGACCGGCGAGATGCTCATCGTCGAGATGAACCCCCGGGTGTCTCGCTCCTCGGCGCTCGCGTCCAAGGCCACCGGATTTCCCATCGCCCGCGTAGGAGCGAAGCTCGCCGTGGGCTACCTCCTCCACGAGCTGCCCAACGACATCACCAAGACCACGCCCGCTTCCTTCGAGCCGGCGCTCGACTACGTGGTGGTGAAATTCCCCCGCTTCGCGTTCGAGAAATTCCCCGAGGTCGACCCGGTGCTCGGCGTGCAAATGAAGGCGGTCGGCGAGACCATGGCGATCGGGCGGACGTTTGCGTCCGCTTGGCAAAAAGGGATTCGCGGCCTGGAAATCGGGCGGAACGGCTGGGTCGTGGGCGACCGGCTCGAAGACGACGGGCTCGAGGCGGACGATTCAGAGGCTTTGCTTATGGCGATCCGCCGGCCCACCGCCGAACGGGCGTTCCAACTCAAACGCGCGCTGGAGCTGGTAAGGCGGGCGCCTGCGGAGGGGTCCGGATCCGAGAAGGGCAAAGGGGGTGAGCCCGGCGACGACAGGCTGTCGATGGAGGAGATCCAGGAAGCGACGGGGATCGATCCGTGGTTCTTGTATCAACTTCTCGAGATCGTCGGTCAGGAGGCCTGGTACAGGGAGCTGGAGGAGGTGGGTCCCGCCGACCTCCGGCTGATGAAGCGAAACGGTTTCTCTGATGTGCAGCTCGCGAATCTCCGCTCCGAGGAGGAGGACGAGGTCAGGGCTCGGCGCTGGGAGTGGGACATTCGCCCCACGTATAACAAGGTCGATACGTGTGCCGGCGAGTTTCCCGCGGAAACGCCCTATTACTACTCCTCGTACGAAGAGGAGGACGAGTCGAACCCGTCCGATCGAGAGAAGATCATGATTCTCGGGAGTGGCCCGAATCGTATCGGGCAGGGAATCGAGTTCGACTACTGTTGCGTGCAGGCGGTGCTGGCGCTTCGCGACGCTGGGTACGAGACCATCATGGTCAACTCCAATCCCGAGACCGTGTCGACCGACTTCGACGTGAGTGACAAGCTCTACTTCGAGCCGCTCACCTTCGAGGACGTTCTCGAGATCTTCGAGCGGGAGAAGCCCCTCGGCGTGATCGTCCAGCTCGGGGGTCAAACGCCCTTGAATCTGGCCAAACGGCTGGAGTCGGCGGGCGTTCCGATCCTCGGGACCTCCGTGGATGCCATCGACCGTGCCGAACACCGGGGCCGCTTCGAGGAGGTCTGCAGGATCGTCGGAGCGACGGTGCCCAAGAACGGAATGGCCACCAGCGAGGAGCAGGCACTCGCCGTTGCCGAGGACGTGGGGTACCCGGTGCTCGTGCGCCCGAGTTACGTGCTCGGGGGCCGCGCCATGGAGATCGTCTACGACGAGGCCTCGCTCAAGGGCTACTTCGAGCGGGCCGCTCGGGCATCCCCCGATCACCCGGTTCTCATCGACCGCTTTATCGAGGACGCGTTCGAAGCCGACGTCGACGCGCTGTCGGACGGCACCGATGTCGTGATCGGCGGCATCATGCAACATATCGAGAACGCGGGGGTGCACTCCGGCGATTCGGCGTGTGTGATTCCGCCCTACCTGCTGGGCGCGGCCGAGCTGGAGGAGATTCGCGAAAAGACGCGCCGTTTTGCGCTGGAGCTGGGTGTGGTGGGGCTGCTCAACGTTCAGTACGCCATCCGCGACGGGGTCGTATACGTGCTCGAGGTGAATCCACGTGCTTCGAGAACGGTACCCTTCGTGAGCAAGGCGACCGGCATCCCGCTGGCGCGCCTCGCCGCCCGCATCATGGCCGGTGAGAAGCTTGCGGATATGGACGTCCCGGACGAGCCGCCCGTGGCCGGGGTGGCCGTGAAGGAGGCGGTCTTTCCCTTCAACCGCTTCGAGGTCGATATCCTGCTCGGACCCGAGATGCGTTCGACGGGGGAGGTCATGGGCTTCGACGACTCATTCGGGATGGCCATCGCCAAGGCTCAGGCGGCGTCCTACAACCTGCTTCCGGTGAAGGGCGGCGTGCTGGTCGTTACCGTCAACGACCGGGACAAGCCCACCGTCACCCCGATTCTCAGGAGGCTCAACGATCTGGGTTTTGAGATCCGTGCGACCAAGGGGACGTATGAGCATCTGAGGCGCCTCGGCATACCCGCCCAGCGGGTCTACAAGGTCGGGGAGGGACGGCCCGATATCGTAGACCAGATCGTATCCGGAGAGGTGGCCATGCTCATCAATACGCCCCTGGGCAAGAAGTCGCAGTACGACGACTATGCCATGCGTAGGGCCGCGATCACGCACAACATCCCGTACTTCACGACGATGTCGGCGACCAGCGCGGCGTGTGACGCGCTCATCGCTCTGCGCTCGAGGACCTACACGGTCCGCACGCTTCAGGAGCGCATCGCTGACGCCAAGGCCCTCTTAGCGGTGGGGGCGAGTGACTGACTCCGCCCGCCCGGTGGGGTTTCTCCTTCATCCAGACGCGCCGCTCCACGATACCGGATGGGGCCACCCGGAGCACCAGGGCCGGCTCCGCGCGCTCGCCTCCGCCGTAGGCCGTGACTTGTTGGCGCTGCACGAGAGCGTCGTCCAAGTCGAGCCCGGGCAGGTTACCGAGGAGGACCTCCTTCGCGTTCATACACCCGAGTACTTGGCCCTGATTCGCACCGCCGTGGAGCGAGCGGAGAAGGAAGGCACCCCAATTTCGCTCGACGCCGACACCATGGTGTCAGGTGCCTCTTGGGATGCGGCCACGGGATCCACGGCGGCACTCATCACTGCGACAGGGCAGGTTGCCGACGGTGCGTTGGCCTCCGCGTTCGTGGCCACGCGGCCCCCGGGACATCATGCCACGCCGGACCGTGCCATGGGATTCTGTTTGATCAACCACGTGGCCGTCGCCGCCCGCTGGCTCCAGGGAACCGGCCGTGCCGAGCGCGTGCTGATCGTGGACTGGGACGTGCACCACGGGAACGGCACGCAGGACACGTTTTACGCCGACGGGACCGTGTTCTACTTGTCGCTCCATCAGTCGCCGCATTATCCCGGCACCGGCGCGGCAAGCGAGAAGGGCGTAGGCGAGGGCACGGGATGGACGCTCAACGTTCCCCTTCCGGCGGCCACCTCGGCGGACGATTACTCACAGCGGTTCTCCGAGGCGTTAGGCCAAGGCCTCGAGATCTGCCGGCCAGACTTCATACTGATTTCGGCGGGCTTCGACGTCATGGCCGGCGATCCGTTGGGAGGGATGCTCCTGGAGCCCGAAGATCTTCACTCGCTCACGCAACAGGTCATGGCGGGGGCCGCCGATGGGTCCCGTGCCGACGATGCGCACCGAGTGGGAGTTGTGGCCGCCTTGGAGGGCGGCTACGATCCCGCCCGGACCGGCCTGGGCGCAGCGGCCGTGATTCGGGCCCTAGCCGGGATCGACCTGGACTGATGGGTGTAGCCATGAAGATGCTTAAGACGGTGCAATATCTGGGGTGTCTAGCCGCCCTTGTCATAGCGTGTCAGGCCCAGCCACTCGGAGCGCAGGGCCCGAGCGATGGGTTGGAGGGGCCACTCGAACCGCATCCCGAGGCCGACGAGGCGATCGCCCGGCTCAAGTCCCCGTATTGCCCCGGGCAAATGCTCGAGGTTTGCACCTCCTACACCGGTGCCCTGCTCCGGGACAGTATGCAGGCGATGGCGCGGGAGGGTTGGACCACCGACGAGCTCGTCGATTGGATGCTCGCACGTCACGGTGAGCAGTACCTCGCCTACCCGGCCGCGTCCGGCACCGGATTGTGGGCGTGGCTCGTTCCGCCCGCCGCGATCATCCTGGGGATGTTTGGCGTTGTGGCCACCCTACGATACATGCGTCGGGCCGCCCCCCCCGAGGAGACGGTGACCACAGAGTTGTCCACCGAGGAGGAGGAGCGCCTGCGGGAGGCCCTGCGGGAGATGGATTCCGCCGAAGAGCCGGTCTTTTAGGCGCCTCCCGGCGCTCGTTGGCTCCCAGAGGCGCGCCGGCCTACTTTCCGACATGTATCGCCCGATACCCATGGTGGCGCCCGCGGTGACATGAAGCCTCCTTCCATGCTCGACCTGGTCAATCTGAGCCGTCGACCGTTGTCCCCCCCTGGTGGCATCGACCTCTGCCGGCAAATCGCCCTTCTCACCGACATGAAGGAGGGCGATGAGGTTCTGGTGGTGCCCTCGGGTTTGGCCGTCACACTGGAGCACTTCGTGAATGAGTACGGTGTGCAGGGCTCGGGGGTCGAAGACGATCCTACGCTCTTGGACCGCGCCGAGGACCGGCTTCGGGCGATTGGGATGCTCAAACGGGTGCATATTCAGCCGGGAAAGATGGACGGGTTGCCCTTTCGGGATCGCATCTTCGATGTCGTGATCGCCGAACTCGGGGTCACGGCACGGGTTTCCCCAGAAAGCGCGGTCAAGGAAATCGTGAGGGTCGCGAAGCCGGGCGCGAGTGTCGTTCTCGTCCAACCCGTGTGGAAAGTGCCCGTCGACCCGGTTCGTCGGGAGCTCCTTTCTCATTACCTCGGCTATCACCCCATCACAGCGGTCGAGTGGAAGAGACTCTTGATAGCCGAGGGCCTCGACGGACTGCACAC
>JADFMD010000223.1 GCA_022564055.1 Gemmatimonadota bacterium | reverse complement strand
CGGGGTCCCGATCTGGCTGGCGTTGGTGATCTCACTCGAGTCCGTTCCTGCGGGCGCCGTCGAGGCCACTCAGGCAGTGGTCGCCGGTGCGAATTGAAGGATAGCTGGCGCGGTCGCCATCTTCCCGACTTCGAGCTGACCATGATCAAACGGCTCTTTTCGTCGTTCGCCTTGCTCTTCGTACTCGCCTCGTGCGGCCCGGACGCGCCGCTCCCGGATTTGGTAATCCAGAACGTCACAGTCATAGACGCGGTGAACGGCGTTCGGGAGGCCCGGACCGTCGTAATCGACGGGGGGAGGATCACCGCTGTGACGGCCGCGGGCGAGGTGGTAGACGCGCTCGAGACGGTGGACGCCACCGGTCAATACCTCATCCCGGGGCTCTGGGACTTCCACGTCCACCTCACGTACGACGAGCGCTTCACCGAGGCCATGCCCGGCCTTTTCCTCAGCCACGGAATCACCAGTATCCGCGATACTGGAGGATCATTGGAGCGAGTGCTGCCCGTGGTCGAGGCGCTCCGCGCCGACGGGGCCACCGCGCCCAGAGTTTTCTTCGCCGGCCCGTTGTTGGACGGAGAGTACGTCGTGTACGACGGAGAGAACCGGCCTCTCCTCGGGATTGCCAACCCGGATGTGGAGACCGCCCGGGCAAATGTAGCGCGCCTCGCCGACGCCGGCGTCGACTTCCTGAAGATCTACGAGATGGTCACGCCCGAGGTCTTTTCTGCGATCGTCGAAGAGGCGCAGGCCCGTGGATTGCCCATGGACGGACATGTGCCGCTCTCCATGCAGGCTCGGGACGTGGGGCCTCTCGTGCAGTCGCTGGAACACCTGCGCAATATCGAGATGGACTGTACAGCAGACCCGTTGAGGCTGCTGGCTGAGCGGCGGCGTATCCTGACCAACCCGGACGGAGTTCCCGGGGGGACTCTCCGGTCGCGGCTCCACAACCTGCAGCGTCTGCCCTCGGTTATGGCCTACGACGAAGCTGGGTGCGCCGAGGTGCTGTCGTCTATGACGTCCACGATCCAGGTACCTACGCTGAGGCTGAACGCCCTGAGCCTGCGGCCGCCCTTCCAACGCTCCGACTGGGACGCGCTCCTGGAGACGCTCCCCGTCGACGTCGAGGCTGACTGGAGGGCGACCACGGAGGCGAGGCGTGCGAGGGAGCGGACACAGGACACGACGTACGCCACGTGGAGCCTCTTCCTGGTCAATCTCATGCACGAAGCCGGAGTGCCCATTGGAGCGGGCACCGACACTCCGATCTCCTTTGCTGCTCCGGGCTACAGCCTACACAGCGAGTTGGAGATGCTGGTGCGGGCTGGCCTCTCGCCGATGGAGGCTCTCGAGGCCGCCACCGTCCGTCCGGCTGCGTTTTTCGGACGTTCAGGAGAGATGGGTACTGTCGAGGAGGGACGCCTGGCCGACCTCGTCCTTCTGTCCCGGGACCCTCTGGACGACATCACCAATACTCGGAGTGTGCAGGCGGTGGTGTCCAAGGGAGAGTTCCTGAGCCGCGAAGAGCTGGACCGCTTGGTGCGCTAAAGAGTCTCGTCCATGCTCTGGTGAGCCGGGATACCCGATAACGGTCCAAACGACTCCCGGCGCTGGGGTGAGCGACGCGAGCCGCCGTGCCCGCGTACCGGCCAGGCCAGCCTCACGTTAGCAACAAGTCGGAAGGTTTTGCGATACCGGTGGGTTCGATAATCTCAAAGGTTCGTGGCCCGCGCGGGAGGTCGGGCGTTATGCGCAACCCAACCTTCTGCTATGGTGACCACTCTACCGAAGACGGTCACGCCAGTGTGTGGGATCGCGCCGTGTGTGGAAACACGAGATCACGACGACTTCCTCTCCACGAATCGAAAAGAGGACGACGTAGGGAAATCGGCGAAGAAGCGTCTTCCTGATTTCACCCTCTACGATTGGGAATCGATCGGGGCGATCCCTCAGGGCCGACAGGGTTGTCGCTACTTCGTCCAAGAAGTCCGCACCGAGCCCGATCCCACGCCGCGTGTACCAAAGGGCGGTCTCGCTGATTTCGGATTCGGCCTCCGGACGAAGCTTGATCCGGAAACTCACGTCTGGGCGCGGAGTCTCTCTTCGGCCTCGTCCCAGGGGACGGCTGTGGTCGGATCTGCGTCGTGCTCCGCTAGGCGACGACGCGCCTCAGCGAGTTGGGCCTCTGAAACGGGGACCGACGTAGGGTCATCCGAGATGCTCTCCCAGATCTCCTCAACCAACGCGAGTCTCTCGGACACGCTGAGCTTTCGGATTGCTTCCATATCTAGCTTCACCATGTCTTAAATCTCCCTGACGCCGACGAAGAAAGCAAACGAATCCTTCGAGTCGAGGACATGGCTAGATCGGCCACTGGCGCCTACTCGGGAGCACTGCGAACATCCTCCCTTGGCCAACGAAGACCGGACTAACCGCCCTCCACGGAGCTGGGTTGGGTTTCGCATAACGGATTTTATCGAATGTTCCTGACTGCCCGGTGCACTCATCAACATCCGCAACATCCGCGCGCGACTTGCCCAACGGGTTTGTGATTCTTGGGTTAAGAGATAACGGCTGATTCGGTTCACCCCCCTAGCGGGCCTAGTCCCTCACAGGGGTCCGTCCGACATGGATCCGATTCACCGGAGGCCCGTTTCGAGCGTCAACGTGCACCGCAACGTGCACTGCCTGGGGACCGATTGGCCTAGCTAACGTACGAACGGGGTGCCGACCGTCTGCCCATCGAGCAGGAG
>JADFMD010000222.1 GCA_022564055.1 Gemmatimonadota bacterium | reverse complement strand
GCATTGAGGGAGAGGAACCGCAACATCCGCTCCATCCGCAGACTCGGTCGGCGCGAATGGCACAAGCGGTCAGGCTACAGCCAGCGCGCCATGGCTGAGAATGCCATCTACCGGTACAAGACGATCATCGGTCGAGGGATGAGGAGTCGCACCTTTGAGGGACAACGAGTTGAGGTGCGGCTTGCATGTAAGATCCTCAACTCGATGACCCGTCTCGGGATGCCTGACAGCTACCGAGTGGCCTGAGCCACGCTCGGGGGACGGGGGATCTGTTCTCAGTTCGGAGCCATGCACCAAAGCCGGTTTTCGATGTGAGTTCCGAAAATTCTGCACCCCCCTCTTCCGAAAATTCTGGCACCAGGGATCACGACAGTTGACCTGAGAAGCTCCGCCGACTTGGCTCGGAGACACATGTCCCCGAGCGCGGAGCGGAGCGAGGTGATTCCGATGATCAAGAGGCACGAAGTTCAAGTATTGCTGGACGCTGGCTTCAGCCACCGACAGGTGGCCAAGCGGGCCGGCGTATCCAAGCGTAGCGTGACGCGCATCGCCCAGGAGCCCCCGGTGGAGAGCATCGATGAGGCGGGGGTAGCGCGGTCTCGGCAGATCGGTCGACCGAGCGTGGTCGGCGAGTTCCGGACGCAGGTGAAGGAGATCCTCGAGGAGAAGCCGAAGCTCCCGACGGTCGAGGTCTTTCACCGCATGAAGCTGAAGGGTTACAAGGGTGGCAAGAGCGCCGTCTATGAACTCGTGAAGAGTGTGCGGGGGCCGGCGCCCTCCCGGGTCATGGTTCGCTTCGAGGGCTTGGCCGGAGAGTTCGCGCAATTCGACTTCGGCACGGTCCGCGTTCGCTATCTATCAGGCGAGGTCGAGTCGCTGCACTTTGCGGGCTACCGGCTCAAGTATTCCCGCTGGGCCTACATCGAGGTCGTGCCCAACCAGCAGATTGAGCCGCTGTGCCGAGCTCTGGTGCGTGCGTTCGACGCGAGTGGGGGTGTTCCTTTGTCGGTCGTATTCGACAACCCGAAGACCGTGGTGATCCATCCCAAGGCCACCCCGATCGTGTGGAACTCGACCATGGCCCAGCTCTCCGTGGACTTCGGCTTCGGGATCGAACTTTGTGCGCCGAGGCGAGCCAACCAGAAGGGCTCGATCGAAAATCTGGTCGGCTGGGTCAAAAACAGCTTCTTCAAGGTCCGCCGGTTCCAGGACCGGGCAGACCTGCTTGCCCAGCTCAGCGAATGGCTCACCGAGGTCAACGAGGTGCGGCCCTCTCGGGCCACGGGCGAAATCCCCAGCGTGCTGCTGTTGGAGGATCAGAAGCGGCTGCGTCCGGTGGCGGTCCCGCCTGAGGACTACGCGCTCCAGTTCGAGGTCCTGGTGGGACCCACGGGTATGGTCACCCACAAGGGGATCCGATACGCCATGCCGCCGGAGTCGATCGGCTTCGCTGCCACCCTTCATCTGTATCCGGATCGGGCGCGTATCACCGCTGGCCGTCATGAAGCGAGCCATCCACGCTTCCCGCAAGGCGATCTCAGCTATCCTCCTGACCTGCGGGCCCGGCACCTGGCCTCGGTCTCCGGCACGCGGGGTCGCCTCTATTTCCAACGCCAGCGACTCCTGGAGTTGGGACCGGTGGCAGAGCACTTCCTCACCGAACTCATCCATCAGAGGCCGCGCACCTGGAAGGGCGACCTGCAGGTCCTGTACGAGCTCCTAGATCGCATCGGTGCCGAGGCACTCTTCGCCGCGCTTCAGGCTGCGCTCCTGCGCGGCCTGATCGGGGCTGAATACGTCAGCGACCTGGCCCGCCGAGAGGTGAGCGCATGAACGTCCTCGACTCCATGGATCTCGACGGCATGCTCAAGCGCCTCCACCTGCCTACCGTCCGCAGGCTCTACGCCGAGCTCGAGGAGCGAGTTGAAGAGGAGCAGACCAGCTACCGTGACTACCTCGCGCTGCTCATGGCCGAGGAGATCGCACACCGTACCCAGACCCGGATCCAGCGCTCCGTGCGCAAGGCGAAGTTCCCCTTCCTCGCCCCCATCGAGGACTTCGACTTCACCTTCCAGACCTCCGTGCGACTTCAGCTCCTGGGTTCCTTCCTCGGACCCGAGCTCGTCACCGAAGGCCGCAACCTCATCCTCTCCGGACCCACCGGTACCGGCAAGACTCGACTCGCGATCTCCATCGCCTATCGGGCCATACAGAACGGCTTCGAGGCCCGCTTCAGCACCGCCGCTCAGCTCATCGAGGAACTATCCAACGCCGCCCGTACCGGTCGGCTCGCCTCAGCGCTCCGCGACTACCTCCACCCCCACGTCCTTGTGATCGATGAGATCGGATATCTCAGCCTGCAGGACGACGCCGCCAACGTCCTCTTCCAGGTCGTCAACGAACGCTACCTCGCCCGCAAGCCCTTGCTCTTCACCACCAACAAGCCGCTTGCCGCCTGGGGTCATGTGCTCCATGATCCCGACCTCGCCGAAGCACTCCTCGACCGCGTCCTCGAGCGCGGCCGCCACATCCAGCTCCGAGGGCCCAGCTACCGTACCCGTCACCACCGTCAAAAGGAGAAGACCACAACACCAACCAACCCAGCCCCTGGTGCCAGAATTTCCGGAAAAGTGGTGCCAGAATTACCGGAACCCACAACACCGTTTTCAGCGATCCCGCGATTCCTTATCGTTGTCTTCCGCC
Organism: Gemmatimonadota bacterium; assembly: GCA_022564055.1. Taxonomy (GTDB): domain Bacteria; phylum Gemmatimonadota; class Gemmatimonadetes; order Longimicrobiales; family Gaopeijiaceae; genus UBA822. The sequence continues at coordinate 81 of JADFMD010000222.1, read as the reverse complement.
ACAACACTGCATTGGCGTCTGATCCATGACCAGCTTGCGCAAGATGACGAATTTGGATACCTGCTGACCATGTTCTTGATG
>JADFMD010000221.1 GCA_022564055.1 Gemmatimonadota bacterium | reverse complement strand
GATTTCCTTGATGAACCAGCTGAGTGCGCGAGTCACCACCAGGGTGTCGATGGCGAAATACAGGAACGAATACACCACCATCAAGCTCAGCCACGGGAGCCAGTCGACGATGGCGAAGACCCCCGCCATGTAGTCGACGAGGGAGAGCCCCTCACGTTGGGCGGCGCCGTTCAGGCGGTAGTACAGATAGACAAAACAGAGAAGGGTGATCCCTAGAAAAACAATGCGCTGTAGAGCGCCCGGTTTGCGAGGTGCGCCGACTTCGGCGGGCTCCGTTTCTGTCATATCGCTTGCGCCTTCTCAGTTAGGATCTTCTCCAGTGTCACGGACAACGGCGTGAGGCTGATGCCCAGTTCCGTGTCCGCATTCAACTGCACTGCTTCGTCCCTGGTGATGACATCGATGACCGTCGGCGAGATTCCGCCCCCTCTGAGGCGACTGGTAATCGCCGCACCCGATTTGGCCATCCAAAGGGGAATCGTACCGATCGATAGGGAGCACCCCAACAAACCGGCGACTCGCGTCAACAAATCTCGATAGGCGATCGACTCGGGTCCAACCAATTCATGGATGGAGGCGCCCTCGAGCGGAGTCTCGCAGATATGCAGGATGGCGCGGCTCAAGTCGTCTACATCGAGAGGACGCATCTTGTTGCGGCCACCACCCAACAGTCTCGCTCTACGGCGCGTCGCCAATCCCACGAGCGCGTCCGCACCCGCTGTACCCGGCCCGAGAAGAATAGGGGTTCTCAGGATGGTCGAGGATATCCCTGAATCCGCGACTATCCTCTCCGCTTCACCCTTGGACCTGAGAAAGCGGTTACGAGAGCCCGGGTTGGCGCCGAGCACACTGATGAGAACGATGTGCTGCACCCCCGCCCTCTGGGATGCTTCGACCACGGCTGCAGTGGCGGCCACGTTCGCATTCTCATAAGTCGATGCCCGGCTCTCGATCAAAATTCCGGCGAGGTGCACGGTACAGGAGGCACCCTCCATCGCCTTGGCCAGCTCGCCCACATCGTCATAGGAAATAATGCGGGCGGTGATTTTGGGTGAGACAGGAAGAGAAGCAGCGGCGCTTTCCGATCGCACGCCGGCGATGACGCTGATGTCACCCTCCTCGGTGACATGACCGAGCAGGTTTCGACCGACACTGCTGTTGGCTCCGGTTACCGCGATTTTCATACCCTGGCGGCAGACCCGGCTACCGCGCCGTCCAGAAAAACACCTCCCACGGAAGGTCCGGATCGGCTAGATCGTCGAGCGTCATCCCCGGTACGATGCCGAGCCCGATACTCGCTTTTCTTATTCCGCTTTTCATTCCGGTCTCCGATGTCAGCTTTTGCTACAGCGTCAATACGCGGGTCGGGGTAAGGTGACCGGCTGGACCAAAGTGAGCAACATGTGACCCGTTTCGAGGAGCGGTTTTCGCCTGTTTTACGCTGCGGATCAGCACGGCACTTGCAGCATGATCCAGGGCGGGTCGGTTTCGTAGACCGCAACCTCAGCAGCGCGAATCAGAGATCTCGTTTCTCAGGGAACTGATCTCCCTCTCCATGTACCGGCTGCAGACCAGCAGCTTCCCGAATGAGGAGGGAGTGACCCAGATACTGAGGTACAATCGCGTCGAGTGAGTTGAGACGCTGGCGTCACCCCCGGTCGCACGCGAGAATACCGGCGGTCCGGAAGTCCACGGGCCGTCGGTAGAGTAAGACCACCACGCGAACCGGAGAGAGTGATCATGAAACGCACCACGCCCGCCATCCTCGGCCTCTTGGTCTTTCCCGTGCTGGGCTCGGCCCAGGACTTCGACAACATCCAGATCACGACCATCCCGGTTACCGAAAACATATACGTGCTCCAGGGGAGCGGCGGGAACATTGGCGTCTCCATCGGTGACGACGGCACCTTCATCGTCGACGACCAGTACGCTCCGCTGACCGACAAGATCGTCGCGGCCATAGCCGAGCTGACCGACCACCCCGTCGACTTCGTGGTCAACTCCCACTTTCACTACGACCACACCGACGGAAACGAGAACTTCGGGCGTGCCGGGGCACTCATCGTGGCTCAGGACAACAGCCGGCGGCGGATGGCGACGGACCAAGTGTTGTCGGGGTCCAACCGGCCCCAGCCGGCGTACGCCGAAGTGGGGCTGCCCAAGATCACGTTCACGGAGTCCATGAGCTTCCACTACAACGACAACACGATCGACATTATCCACACGGGCCCTGGGCACACGGACGGTGACGCGCAGGTGTACTTCCGTGACTCGAACGTCATCCATACGGGTGACATGTTCGTCCGTTATGGACTTCCCTACATCGACCACGGCAACGGGGGGTCGTTGGATGGAATGATCGACGCGTTGTGGACCATCGCGGGCCTGATCGACGACAACACCATCATCATCCCCGGCCACGGTCAACTCTCCACGCGCACGGACCTCCTGGAGTTCCGAGCGATGCTGGTCACGATTTCGGACCGGATCAAGGACGGGATCGCTCGGGGACTCTCGGTCGACCAGGTCATCGCCTCCAACCCGGCCCGAGGGTACGCCGAGCCCGCAGGGTCCGCGGGCTGGGTGAGGACCGCCTACGAGGCATACCGGTAGGGGCCTACCGATGCGGTAGCGGCCTACCGATGCGGTGGCGGGTACCGATCGAGGTAGCGGCCCCCCCAATGCGCTAGCGGGCGGCCGATGTGATGGCCTCCAGCGCCTCGCCGATGGGTGGCGCCCGACTGGGGGCGCCACCATACATCGGCGGGCCCCGATCAGTTCGACTGCTCGGGGAGCAGCGTCACCCGCACCTGGTTCCC
>JADFMD010000220.1 GCA_022564055.1 Gemmatimonadota bacterium | reverse complement strand
GTGCATCACGTTTCGGTTGCTTGGCTGGATCTTTGGCCATGATTACCCCCTGGTTCCAAGTAAGGCTTCACTTTCCGAAAACGTCCCCGGCAGGAATCGAACCTGCGACCTACTGCTTAGGAGGCAGTCGCTCTATCCAACTGAGCTACGGGGACAAGTCGTTATACTGTAACACGTTACGGCCTATAGCTCCCATCCCCTATTGCCTCCCAAAACACGTTTAGGGCACGTATAGGGCACACGGTCCGGTGTGCTACCCTCTGCCCCGTTCTCAGCGCCATTCTGGTTAGACATGCGTGAAGATCGCCCACGTAGTGGAGGGTGTCTAGTCGGGTCTACCCGTTCTTTGTGACCCGCAGAGTGGGTCAGCCCTCGGGTTCCGATAGCCACTCCACCAGTCGGACCCCCAGGTGGTTGATGCTGGTCCATCTCGCCGAAGCCGGGTCCACTACCAGCCGTTCCTTCGCGAGATACAACACGTGGTCGTGGATCTCCTCATCCCACCGCTGCACCGCGTCTATCAGGGATCTGGCCCTGGGGCCACCGTAGCTCGCCACCTTGCCGCGTGCCTGATCCCAAGCGGCTACCCCCTTTATCTCCGTACTGAAGAACTCGGGGACCTCCTCCGACAACCCCCCCACCCGCATATCCTCTAGTTCTCCAAGATGGAGGCTGAGCGCCAGATTTTTTGTGGAGGTCTCTTGCTCCCCCCCCTGGTGCTTTTCGCTCTTCTTTCTCCTGGAGCAACTCGCGCAAGATTTCTACATGGACGGGCTCAACGGCATCGAGCAGCTTAAGGGCCGTTGGGTAAAACGAGCGGTCGGCGTCCAGCCGAGCCGTGTTCGCGAGGATCGCCGCATAGAGATCCCGTTTCTCGGAGTCGCGCTCGAGCGTGACTTTGTTCGTCACCTCAATGACGAGTTCGGCCGCCCCCTCAGTCTCAAGAAACCTCTTGTCGAGATTGTGCTCTGCTTCCAGGCGCCGTATGCGAGCACTGGTCTCCGCCACGAACTGCTCGAGGCGCTCCACCACTCTCTCAAGGTCTTTACCTGCCCAGTAAGCCGATACAAGCTCCCCCGACATAGGGGATCAGGGCCACTAGGGCCTGGGCCTTCTCTCGGGGGGTCTGGTCCGGTAGGGCCTTGGCCTGGAGGACTATTTCGGAGCCCGATGGATTTCCCGTGTTCGGCGGTTCGCTCACCCCTCCAGCTCCTCGGCCAGCTTCACGAGCTCCACCCCGGAGAAGCGAGTCCCTGGCTACGACCAGACTCGTTCACGACAGTGGCGGGCTGGTGATCTCGATATCGTGCATCCGGCCCTCCTGAGCGAGTTTGTGACATTCCGTACAGTACTTGACGACCTTCTCCTCTCCCGTGCGTTTGTTATGCACCAAGTATGTCTCGACGCCCTCCTACATGGCTCCGCAGCGGCCGCACCCGCTCAACGGGTTCTCGGTCGTTTTCATCGTCGTCACCCCTCCAACTCCTCGGCCAGCTTCACGAGCTCCCCGTCAGTTTCTATAGGTGTAGTGTCACCATCTCCCCCCCGCACCTCTTTCGTAACTAGCCGCGGCGCACGAGGGACGAACGGGACCAGACCCTCCACTACGTCGCGATAGAAATCCTCGAGTCCTTTGGAGACGCCCTCAAGAACGCGCGCGCTCGAGCCTCCGCGGCCAGCCTGAAGCTTAGTAGTCCGCTGAATTAGGAAGACTCTTGGATTGACGTCCTTCGGAACTGAGACCCCCTTTCGGTCGACCAACAACGCCCCTGGGTTCTGCACAAGCTCGCTGGCTGACGCCGACGTGGACAACCCGCGAGTGCTCCACCCGGCAATTACGACCAAGTCAGTAAAGTGGGGACGACCACGCAACTGTCGGGAGAGCCAGTTGACGCGGGTTGTTTGCCTGCCTTCGGTCGGCGCCCTGACCTCCACACCATACCGAACAGAGCGGCTGTTTAAGAATACGTCGATCTGGATGTCCCCAACGGCGTCCGGTACCCGTAGTACGCCAGAGAGCGGCCCGTTGGTACGAATACTTGCGATGAGGCGCTCAAGGTGAATCTCGGGGTCTTTTTGCTCTTTTCTGGACAGCTTCATTTCTACGTCCACGCCGAGCTGAGCTCGGAGCCGAAGCGCGGCTTTTCGGAGGTATCCGACCCAGCATAGGACAACGTCCCGCAGTTCGCCGTCCGCTTGATCGAGGGCATCTGTCCTGGCAGCTTTGAGGACGTCGCTCCAGTGCGATCCCAGGTCCGGCGGTTCGATGATGCGCGACGCCGGATCATCGATGTAACGAATCCATTCGTCGAGTATCCACTTTTGATCGGGGTCGACAACCGCCTTTTTCCGGCTCAGCAGCTGCGCCTCACTGAGGAGCCGCTCCCACGAGAAGTGCGATACGGAAACGCTACGAAGCCTTCGCCCGTCCAAGCTCACTGGAGGGCGACCGTCCGGGAGTGCTGGCTGATTGCTCACCGTGATCAGAGCGTTCGCCCCTTCGTCGCGAGCGAGCCGGTGATACTTGTCGATCTGCTCGGGATCGAGACTGGCCTTGCCGACCTTAACCTCCATCAATGCGACCCAACTTGTCTTGCCACGCACCGCCCGAATGACACCATCGGGCCGCAACTCCTCTGGAGGTTTTCCGCCGCCGCTGTCGAGCTGATACGGAACCTCGGTGTAACAGTGAAGTCGCCCCGCTGGCCCACCGGCAAGACGAATAATGGTCTTGCCGAACTCGGAAACCGCAAGTATCACCGAGAGGAGCGACGCGGTCGCCCTCAATTCGGCTTCTCGGTCAGTCTTGATGTGGACAGACGGAAAGAGTCGGA
>JADFMD010000094.1 GCA_022564055.1 Gemmatimonadota bacterium | reverse complement strand
GAGCACGAGCATAACCGTGCTGAACCAGAAGAACGCTAGACTTTCGATGCCGGCTCGCTCGTCGAAGCCCTCGACAAGGCGGGCCGCTTCCTCGATCTCCTCCGGGGTGGCGAGCCCCCGGATCTCGAAGATCCGTGCGCCCAGCAGTAGCGTGGCGATAGTGGTTACCAATACGAACGGTGCCGCCTTGATGAAGAACGCCACGAAGCTGATACCCGCCGCCGTCCCGACGATGATGTTGGGCACGGAGCTGATGAGCGTGAGGAGCCCGCCGACGTTGGTGAGGAGCCCTTCGATCAAGAGAAAACCGAGCAACTTGTCGGACCGCTCGAGCTTGCCCAAGGAGACCGCCGAGAGCGAGCCTACGATGATCATCGCCGTGACGTTGTTCAGCACGGCGGAGAACGCGACGGTCATGAGGCCGTAGTACCAGAGCAGCTTTCTCGGGTCGCCTCGAGAGGCCTTGGTGAGCCGGATCGCGATCCACGTGAACAGCCCGGAACGTGACGTGACGTCCACGAAAAGGCTTGCGCCCAAGATGAGCGTGATGACACCCCAGTCGATGGCTGGAATGTAGACCGGCAGCGCGACTTCGTGCTCGCCGATCAGGTAAGGCCCATACGGTAGGGGAAGGAGCACGGCCCCGGCGAGCAGCGTGGCCACCGCGAAGAGCCCGACGATCAGCGATTTTTTCGCATGGAGCTTTTCCTCGAATGCCAAACAGAGGATCATCCCCACGAGGAAGGCCGCGAAGAGAAACGTTACCGCGAGCGAGACCTCTGGAGCCGGGGCCTGGGCGGCATCCTGCAGGGCCAGCGCCGCGAGCGAGGTGTGCGTCACAGCATCAAGCATCAAGAGCGGGATCGCCCGCAACTCGATCGCGAGGGAGTAAGCCAGTCCGTGCATGGCGAGCTGGTCCTCGTCCTTCGTGTTCATCACCAGCAGATCGACTTCATGCTCGTCGACGAGACGCCGGTAGACCTGTAAGTGGTGTCCCGCGGTGACCACCGCCTCGACGGAGAGCCCCGGCATGCTGCGTGCCAGCCCCTCCCGGCAGGAGTCGATGTAGTCCTGCGGGTCCTTCAGCAGTCGGGCCCGGATCTCGCCGCGAGCCCCCTCCGTGTCGATCGTGGGGATTTTGGAGATGGCCTCCATGTATCGATCGAAGACCGCATCGTCCTCGACGTGACCGAGTAGCAGGCGCCCCTCGCGTTGGGTGACGTGGGCCGCGTAGTTCACCAACCGGTTGTCCCCGGTCAGGTGATCGGTCATCGCCATGACGGTGTGCGGGCGTCGCCCCGCCAGCTCCTTGAATTCTGGCCTCTTCGGGTGGGGCATCACCAACACGGGCGTGGTCGTCACCTGGGTCAGCACGTCCAGATATTCACCCAGCGTGTGCGGCCACCGCCAGCTCTCCGAGTGGAGGTGGCGATGGGTACAGATGAGGCCGGGGCGTTCGGCTTCCACCCGCTCGAGAAGCTCCGGAACCGTGTGGAACTCACTTCCCGCCACGGTCACCCAGCGAGAGTTTTCGGTTGCGTCGAGGACGCCGAGAAATGAGCGAGAGCTGGCCGCGAACTCCTCCGCGTCGGATCCGTCCGCATCACAGACGACCATGACAGAGCCGATCTCGACCCGTTCCGGCCGGAAAACCGTACGTGCTGCCGACCGGAAAACGCTCTCGAACTGATCGACTCTGGTCATCTTTTCGAGGGAGCTTGCGGACGAGTCCCGGTCTCCGAGGCGGTCTGCGGGCGAGCCCCGGCGTGCAGTGCCTCGACGATCGCGGCGCGGAAGATCGTGACCCCGGTCTCACCGCTGAACCGCGTCCGGCCTCGCAGCCGGTCATTCGGTAGAACATGGTCACGCGCGTGCTCCACGCTGAGGATTTGGGCGAAGTGACAGACGGCCCAGGTAGCGACGATGCGGTCCAGCTTCCTCGATCCGTAAGGCGCGTCCACGAACGCGATGTCGTAGGCGTCTTCATCCAGCGCCTCTGCGAAGATAATGGCGTCTCGCTTGAAGATGCGGGTGCGCTTCTTCTCCCGGAGCGCGGCTACGTTGGCCTTGAGCGAATGAAGCGCCTCAGGGGCGTTTTCCACAAAATCTGCCGAGGCGGCACCGCGCGAAAGCGCCTCGAGCCCCAGCGCTCCCGAGCCCGCGAAGAGGTCCAGGACCCGGGCACCCTCGAGGTCGTCCTTCAGACGGCCGAGCCAGCGGTCCCGCACGTTTTCTGCGGTCGCCCGAATACGTTTGGCGGGGGAGGTCAGCTGCCGACCCGCGTGTTTTCCGGCGACGATGCGCATGGTCAGACGATGAGCATGGTCATGAGGCCGGGGTCCGGCCGCTCGCGGCCACGCCCGCTCGCTCATCGACAGTGAGGAGGATCAGCCCCCCGATGATGAAGAAGACGATGATCGAACCCACTCCGTACCGTTGGCTCCCGAATACCGTCGTCATGCCCGCGTATACGGCTGTCCCTAAGAAGGCGATAGCCTTCCCGGAGAAGGCGAAGAAACCATAGAACTCGGTTTCTTTTTCAGGGGGGACGAATCGGCCCAGGAGCGACCGGCTCGCGGCCTGACTGGGGCCGACAAAGATGCCGACCCCCAAGCCTGCCAGGAACATCGACGTCTTGCTCTCCGCAGGAGCGAGCGTGGCCCAGGCGGTTGCAAGCGCCAGTCCGACGAGGGAGATGAGGATCGTCTTTCTGCCCCCAATACGGTCGTCGAGAAAGCCCATAGTGAACGCCCCGATACCGGCCGTGGCGTTGAGGGCCAGGCCCCAGTACATGACCTCGGTGAGCGTGAAATCGAAAACCTCGGCGGCATAGAGCGGCCCCAGAGCGAAGATCGTCACGAGGCCGTCGTTATAAAACATGCGGGCGACCAGCAGGCGAACGATCTGCCCGTAACGCCCGACCTGCCTTATCGTGTCCGACAGTTGGCCGACGGTACTCCGAAGGAGTTCGCCGAGGGAAAGAGCCTCCCCGTGCTCGGCGTCGGGAACCCACCAGAACATGGGGATCGCGAAAACCGTGAACCACACGGCGACGAGCACCGGAATCGCCCGCAGGTTCTGGAAAAGCCCCTCCTCGCCGGCCGAGAGGCCGAACCAGGGAGACTCCGGGACGACGAAACCCACCAGCGCGATTCCCATGGCCAGGAGCCCGCCCACATATCCCAGCGACCACCCGTACCCCGAGATCTTACCGATATTGTCCGGGGTGGAGATGTCGGGCAGATACGAGTTGTAGAATACGTCTGAAAGCCCGAACGCGATGTTGGCGATCACGAAGATCGCGAGGGCTAGGCGCACCTCTCCGGGCGTCGGGAAGTAAAGAAGTGCGCTTCCAAGGATCGTGACCACCGTCGTGATGAACAGAAAGCGCCGGCGATGGCCTCCGCGGTCCGCCATGGCACCCAGGAAGGGTGACGTGACCGCGACGACGATGGCAGCGAAGGATACCGCGTACGCCCACATGACCGTCCCGGTGTCGCCGTCCGGAGCAATCTCCTGGGCGAAGAAGAACGAGTAGAGGAAGGTCACGATCAGCGTGGTGAACGCCGAGTTACCGAAGTCGTAGAGCGCCCACCCCCAGACCGCCTTCCTGTCGGTCGATGCTTCTCCCACGGAAGCCTACTCCTCCAGCAGCTCGCGGAAGAACGAAATCGTCGCCGGCCAGGCTCCCTCGGAGGCAGCCTGGTTGGCCCCATCCTGGCCGCTCTGCCGGCCCAGGAAGCCATGTCCGGCGCCGTCGTAGATGTTCACGTCAAAGCGCTTTCCTAGGCGCTTCAACTCGGCCTGCGCCGCCGGGATGGTCGAATTCACTCGGTTGTCCACGCCTGCATAGAGTCCGAGCACGGGGGCTCGGATGCTCGCGAGCGCTTCGGTGGGCGGGGAGGTGCCGTAGTAAACGACGGCGGCGTCCAGATCCGCGTAATCCACCGCGAAGGCGAAGCTCGAGGAGCCCCCCCAGCAGAAACCCACGATGCCCACCTGGTCCGTTGCGGAGGGAAGGGAAGTGCCATACGCGGCGGCGGCCCTCAAGCGCCGGTTGACCTCGGCCCGGTCCAGGTCTCGTATGGCGCGGCCGACCTCACCGGACGCGAAGGATTCGGTCCCGCCGCCCCCGGGCCCTTTGCCGGAGAGGAGGTCAGGCACGACCGAGATGAACCCGTCCGCGGCGAGCTGGTCGCCCACCGCCCGTGCCCAGTCGGACATCGCACGAATGTCGTGAATGACCACGACCACGGGGGCCGAGTCGCTTCTCTCCGGATAGGTGACCCATGCCTGCACCCGATCACCTCCCCCGGCATCGTACCAAACCCACTCTCCATGGCGCGGCGAGGCCTCGAGGCGGGCGGTAGCGGTCTCACCGTCGGCAGGGAGATCCTGTGCGGTTGAGAGCGCCGGCGAGAGGGCGACAAGAAGGAGAGACATGATTCCGGCAACGCACGACGTGGCACCTGGCCGTGAGCGAGGGTCGTTCAGAAAGTGGGTCACGGGCGGCCTCCAGAGCACAGTTGGACGACTTGACGAAACGGGAACGTACGCCGCCTACAGCTCGAGGATCAACTCGATACCCCAGTAACGCTCGTCTGTGAGGAAGAACTGGCCCATGGGGGAGGGCCCCCGGTGGTAGACGCCGCTCAAGCGAGCCGCCCGGGCACCGTCCCGCACTTCGAGGCCCAATCGGACGGAAAGCTGACCCTCCCACCCGGTACGATCGCTGTTGTGCCAGTCCACTCCGCCATTCAGGGTCACCTCGTTTCGGGCCCAGGGACGTACGCGGCCGTCGGCACCGAACCGGATGAGCACGTCGTCCGAGAAGCCCGGTCCCAATTGGGGTTCGTTCTCGAGGCTCGAGCGGATCACGAGGCTCCCGCCCCCGTAGAGCCGAAAATCGCCGAACCCATACGCGACCAGTGCTTCGAGCGCCTCCGTGGTAAAGTCGACGCGTTCCACACCCGCCTCGATCAACTCGTCGCCCACATGAGCGCTCCAGTGTAGCAGACGTAGACGGCCGGACCAAGCTCCGCGCGCGATCTCCGCCGGTAGTGCCACGATCCAGTCGGAGGCCACGAGATCGTTGCCCGAGACCTCGAGGCGAAAGCGGCCGAAGACACCGGCTTGGATGCCCAGCGTGAGTCCTCCGTCGGCCCACTGCATCGGCTGCCAGATCCGGACGCTGCCCCCGAGCGCGGCTTCGCCCTGGAGGTCGGTCTCCAGACCGGCTCCACCCGGGAGGTCGAAGGGTGGGCGTTCGGCGGGGTTGGTGCGTTCCCGGAACACGGTGCTCCACAGGGCCCCTATTGCGAACGTCGGCTCACGGACCGAGGCGGTCGGCCGGGAGAAGTATTCCGCGTCCGGAAACCAGGCGTCGCGGCCACCGTCCTGAGCCAGCCCGGACCCTGGGAAAAGGAGCAGAGCCCAAGCGACGAGAACAGGCAAGCGACCCCGATCATCAAGAAAACAGGCGGTTTTGTTCGATAGCATTTCGAAGCATTGTACCGTCAGGGTACCACCCCGCAATACGGACGGGTAAGTTTGACTATGGACCGCGTAAAAATCCCCAACCAGGCCACGTATGCGCCGTTCGCGCTGGCCGACGTGTTCGTGCTTGCGCCCCTGGCGTCCCGTTTGCTGTTCCGGGCCAGCGTGCCTGGGCGCATTGTCCAGGCGGTCGCCCTGGGCGCCTACGCAGGGAGCGCGCTGCGCGACTGGTTCGCTCGAAAGGACGCCCGTCCGATCGACTTCGAGGAGGCGTTCGGTCAGGACCCGTCCAACCTCGAGGCGATGAGCGAGGAGGCGCGGCGGGAGGAGGTCCTGGATCTGGTCGCGGTGCTCAATCGGGACTACCAGCCCTCGGAGCTTTCCCGAGAAGAGTTGGCCAAGGTCGTGAACGAACATCTCACGGACTACATCGCCTCCATCACCGGTCAACGCGTGGAGACGAGCTCGGAAGTACGTAGCGTCGCCCTCTCGAAGCTCCTGTTCCCCTTCGCCCTGGGTGTGTGCGATATCCTCACCGGCGACGTCACGATCTTCCGGGACACCGGCGTCTTCGAACCGCACATCATCGCGCACGAGTTCTGCCACAGAAAAGGCTACTACAAGGAACTTCAAGCGCAGGCCATCGCCTACCTGGCGCTCAGCACCTCGGGCAACCCCATCCTGGTGCAGTCCGCCCGCGCCGAACGCCTGCACCGCAACCTTCGTGTCCTGGCCGATGGAGACCTCGAGGTCTATCACCGCCTGGTGGAGGAATCGCGTTTACGCGAGGAGCTGGCGAAGGATTTCCACGCGATTCGGCCGGAGCCCTCGGCGTATGAGCGGGCGGTATGGACCGTCATGAAGCCGATCATGGAGGAGCGGATGAGAATGACCGGGCAAAACGGTCTTTCGGATTACGACGCCGGCTTTACCGACTTTCTTCACACCCAGGGCTGACGCGAGCGACTTTTTACCCTACATTGCCGCCCGGTTGCTCCGAATCCACCTCAGATCCTGGTTGAAACATGAGCGCAATCGTCCTTGCGGTAATCGGTCTGGTAGCGATTTCTTCCGGTTATTTTTTCTACTCCAAGTTCATCGCCGAGAAGATCTATCAGCTCGATCCGGATTTCGAGACGCCGGCCCACACGATGCGGGACGATGTGGACTACATTCCCACGCATCGGATCGTGCTGTGGGGCCACCACTTCACCGCAGTCGCCGGCGCGGCGCCGATCATAGGGCCTGCCATCGCCGTGATATGGGGGTGGCTACCGGCGTTCATCTGGGTCATAGGCGGCACGATTTTCTTCGCCGGCGTCCACGATTTTGGCGCCATTTGGGCGAGCGTTCGTAACAGGGGCACGTCCGTCGGATCCTTCAGCGGCGATGTCGTGAGTCCTCGGGCACGCACCCTCTTCATGATCGTGATCTTCTTCCTTCTCCTGATGGTCAACGCCGTATTCGCCGTTGCCATCTCCGACGCCTTGGTGGCGAGCCCCAGTGCCGTGATTCCTGTCTGGAGCGCCATCGCGGTCGCCATCGTGATCGGTGTGTTGATCTACAAGGTCGGGGTCCCGATCCTCTGGCCTACCATCATAGGCACCATAATCCTTTACGTGGTGATCTATGTCGGAGACCGGGTTCCGGTCGAGTTGCCGGAGGTCTTTCTCGGTCTGGGGGCGGCCCCGCAGTGGATCGTGATCCTGTTCGCCTACGCTCTGGTCGCGTCCCTGCTTCCGGTCTGGCTGCTCCTTCAGCCGAGGGACTACATCAACGGCATCCAGCTCATCATCGGGCTCGGACTCCTGTTCGGAGCCGTGTTCATCGCCAACCCCACGATCGTCGCGCCGGCGTTCAACACGAACGTTCCTGACGGGACGCCTCCCCTGATACCGCTGCTCTTCGTGACCATCGCATGCGGGGCCATTTCCGGTTTCCATGGGCTTGTCGCGTCCGGCACCACGGCCAAACAGCTCAACAAGGAGACCGACGCACGCTTCGTAGGCTATCTGGGTTCGTCGGGAGAGGGCCTTCTCGCCCTCGTCACCATCATCGCGGTCACCGCCGGCTTCGCTTCGCTCGCCGAGTGGGAGGCGACGTACGCGGCCTTCGGCACGACGGGTATCGCCACGTTCGTCGCGGGAGGGTCGACGATCATTGCGGCCGGAACCGGGCTCCCGGTAGAGTTCGCGGCGACGCTGCTCGCGGTCATGGCGGTGTTGTTCGCGGGTACGACCATGGATGCCGGGGTCCGGCTCCAGCGCTACATCATTCAGGAGTGGGGAACGATCTATAAAATTCCCACCCTGCAGAACGGATACATCGCCACGTTCTTGGCCGTGGGGGCATGCCTCGCGCTGGCGTTCGGTGCGGGTGGAGCGGACGGTCAGGGTGGCATGAGCATCTGGCCCCTGTTCGGTACCACGAACCAGCTGTTGGCGGGGCTGACGCTGCTCGTGATCAGCATCATGCTGGTCAAGCTCCGGCGACGGTACATCTTTACGCTCGTGCCCATGGTGTTCGTTACGATCATGGCTTTTCTCGCAGCGCTCTATCAGCTGTGGGATCTGTTTACGAGCCAACAGTACGTACTGGTGGGGCTGGACATTCTGATCGTCATCGCGGCGATCTTCGTGCTCCTCGAGGCCACGTCCGCGTTTTTCCGGGAGAAGCGGGCGGCGGCGGCTCCTTCGGGATGAGCGAGAATGAAGTGGGCTGACATCAAGGAGAAACTCCGCTGGTGCGCGTATCTCGCCTCGGAGGCCTACAACATGCCTTACCGGTCGACCGTCGCGCGCGCGAGGCGCGAGCAGGACGATCTCTTCATGCTGCTCATCTTCTCCGAGATGATGGGGATCCCGAACCCGGCCACCTACTATACGCTGGAGCTGCAGCCGATCATGCTGGAGCGGTTTCACGATTGGCACACGCGCATGGGCATGGAGCATTCGCCTCTCGACGGGTTCAGATGTTGCTGAGGGTCCTTCGCACGGGCACGGGGCGGTAGGCCGGAGCCCGAAAGCCGAGAGGGAGTCGAACCAGACCGTGCACAGGCTTTTCGACCGGCGCATCATCTTCGTGGGCGGGAAGGGTGGGGTAGGCAAGACCACGATCGCCGGTGCGCTCGCACTCATGGCGGCCGACGGGGGCCGTACGACGCTGCTCGTCTCGACCGACCCTGCGCATTCGCTCGGCGACGTTTTCGATATGCCCATCGGAAACGAGGAGACCCCTCTGGGCCCGAACCTCTCGGGTCTGGAGATCGACCCGGAGGCCGAGGCCGAGCGCCACATCGCTACGGTCAAGATGAGCATGAAGTCGCTGGTCGCCCCCAAGATGTACGGGGCCATCGACCGACAGATCGAGCTCGCCCGCCATTCCCCAGGCACGATGGAGGCGGCTCTGCTCGAGCGTATGGCCGACCTGATGGTGGATGCCAGGAGTCGCTTCGATCTGTTGATCTTCGACACGGCCCCCTCCGGCCACACGATCCGCCTTCTTTCCCTGCCGGAGCTGATGGCGGCCTGGATCGACGGAATGATGAGCTATCGGGACCGGTCGCGGCGACTGGGCGAGGTCCTCAAGGTGTTCAGCCGCGATCAATCGAAGGAGGATGGGTTCGGGATGATCGGGGGCTCCCAGGACGAACCCGACGACAGCCGAGACGGCCGAATCAAAGAGATTCTGATGACCCGGCGCCGGAAATTCCACCGGGCGCGCGAGCTCCTGACCGACGCGAGCACCACGGCGTTTCTGCTCGTGCTCAACGCGGAGCGGCTGCCGATTCTCGAGAGCAAGAAGACGCTCGATCTGCTGAGCAAGTTCAACGTGCCGGTGGCGGGGATGATCGTGAACCGCTTGCTTCCGCCCGACGCCGGTGGCGACTTTCTCCGCGAGCGGCGGCTTCAGGAGGACGAGTACAGAGAAGAGATCGACCAGACCTTCGCGGGGCTTCGGCGCATCTACCTGCACCTGCTGCCGCACGATGTGCATGGGGTGGAAACGCTGCGCGAGATCGGCGAGGCCATGGCAGAGCAACTGGGCGGTGCTTTCGGGGCTGCCAAGGCTCCGTAGGGGGTGACCTCCCTCCTTCGACTCTCCGCCGCGATCGACCGGCTCAACGATCGGATCGGCTCGGGCATCCAGTGGCTCGCGCTGGTCATGGTGGTGGTGGGAGCCTTCAACGCCATCGCCCGCTACGCGGGCCGCTTCACCAGCGTGTCACTCAGCTCGAACGCGTACCTCGAGCTTCAGTGGTACCTCTTCAGCCTCATCTTTTTGATGGGGGCGGCGTACGGGCTGAACCATGACTACCACGTTCGGGTGGACGTGCTGTACGAGCGCCTGGGACGGCGGGCACGCGCCTGGATCGACCTGATCGGGTCGGTCCTTTTTCTCGTCCCCTTCGCTGTGATGATGCTCTGGGTCTCGTGGGGGCCGGTTGTCCGTAGCTGGGGCATCCTCGAGACATCGCCCGATCCCGGGGGGCTGCCCCGCTATCCCATCAAGACCGTCATTCTCGTGTCGTTCTTCCTCCTCCTTCTTCAAGGCATCAGTCAGATCGTGAAAAACGCGGCGATTCTGACGGAGTCCGGCGGTGAGCCCGAGGCGGGCTGATGGGAGAAATCTGGGGTCCGGTCATGTTTCTGGGGGCTCTCGCCCTCATCTTCACGGGGTACCCGGTCGCCTTTGCGCTTTCCGGCACGGCGCTGGCCTTCGCCCTGGTGGGTTCGTGGGTAGGGCATTTCGACCTCATCCTCCTCCGGGCGCTTCCCGATCGCGTGTTCGGGATCATGGCGAACCAGACGCTTCTGGCGATTCCCTTCTTCATCTTCATGGGCACGATCCTGGAGAAGTCCGACCTGGCCGAGGATCTTCTGGAAACGATCGGCATTCTCTTCGGCCGTTTTCGGGGCGGTCTGGCTATTGGCGTGATCGGTGTGGGTGCGCTGATGGCCGCTGCGACCGGTGTGGTGGGGGCATCGGTGACGGCAATGGGACTGATCTCACTGCCGGTCATGATGCGAAACGGCTACAAGGACGAACTCACGGTCGGGGTCATCGCCGCCGCCGGCACCCTGGGGCAGATCATCCCGCCCAGCATCGTATTGATCGTGCTCGGGGATCAGCTGGGCGTGTCGGTCGGCGCGCTCTTCCGCGCTGGCCTGGTCCCCGGGCTGATCCTGACGGGAGCGTACGTGGTCTACGTGATCGGCGTCGCCATCGTGCGTCCGGACGCGGCACCCGCCATGCCACGGGAGGCCTACGACATTCCCAGGGCCGAGTTGCTCCGCCGTGTCATGGGCTCGATGCTCCCGCCTCTGGGCCTGATTCTGGTGGTGCTGGGCAGCATCTTCGCGGGTGTGGCCACACCCACCGAGGCCGGCTCCTTGGGTGCGCTCGGCGCCATGGCACTCGCGGGCGTACACCGGCGCCTGTCCATGAAAGCGCTCAAGGCCGCCATGGCCGACACGACGCGCCTCACGATCATGGTCATGTTCCTGCTGATCGGCTCGACTGCTTTCA
>JADFMD010000093.1 GCA_022564055.1 Gemmatimonadota bacterium | reverse complement strand
AAGCCGCCGCTCTGCAAGCCTTCTTGCCCAGGTTCCGTCAGACCACCCTCAACCTCCCCCACGCCGCCAGCTAGCTCTAATGCTGAAAGCTCACGGCCCGGATATGGAAGCAGCCGCGCCATGTGCTCCAAGCCTCTGAGGTTTCTGGCGCGTCGCCGTCCCCGGCGTTAGCGGCGCTGATTACGCCTCTACGTTCTCGGAGGACGGAGACCACGTGCGGACCGCCGTGCAACGGCTGCTCGCGCTTAAATCGTGGGCGAAGCTCTTCATGATCGATCGCGGCCCGAAATTTCACCCCGCGTTCCTCCCCCCTCCAGCGGACTCAGAGCCCACCGCGGTATCCGAGGCCCGAAAACGGTTGGTGGAAGAATTCTCGCGTATGGACGACTTTGCCGTCGCCATGGGTGAAGGAATCGGAATCCTGCTGGAGCCATGGCTCTCAGGTTCAACGCCGCTGGATTACGTCACGGTCACGCAAGTCATGAAGTCGGTCCTTGAGGGAATGAAGAGTCAGCATCAGCTGGAACAGTTCGAGGCGCTCCGCCGACGCCACGCTACAGGCGCTGAGGAAGGGACATGATACGGAGACGTGTCCCAGTATTGCATTAGGATCCACCGGCATCCCACCACCATCCCACCGGCATTCCACCACCATTCCACCACCGTCCCACCACCATCCCACCGCGACCCCACCGCAGACCCACCGGTCCCGACGGGCCGCCTCGAACCTCCGTCTTGTGTGCCAACAGTGTGCCAACTCAGCCGAAAGGAGCGAAACAGGGAAACGCTGAGCGGAAGACCAACCTCATTTAAGTGTCAACAGAGAAAACACTTACGGCACTGATCCAAACTCAGCAGAACTCCGGAAGACACCCTAAATCATGATGGTGCTTCAGTGGGTCAGTGCAGTGTGTTCGGCTAGCGCTTCCGAATCACACGCCCCGCCAACGTGCTCGTAAAATCACCGGAGGATATGGCGGCCTCTCCGTTCACGAATACCTCGATCATCCCCTCGGCGAGCTGATGGGGCTCGGTGAAGGTGGCGGGGTCGTTTAGGCGGGCTAGATCGAAGACCACGACATCGGCGTAAGCTCCCGGGCGCAGCACGCCCCGGTCGGAGATACGCAGGACCTGCGCCGGGAGTCCCGTCATGCTCCGGATGGCAGCGGCGAGGTCCACGATCCCTTCCTCCAACACAAATTGGCGAATTTTTCTGGGAAAAGTGCCGTAGGATCTGGGATGAGGCACACCTTCCATCCATGGCACGAGACCACCATCCGAAGCCGTCATGTTCCAGGAGGGAGTCATCAGCGTCCTGACGTCGTCTTCGTCCATGTTATGGGAGATGATACTGACGCCTCCCCGCCTGAGAAGGTCGATCGCCGTGTCGATCGGATCCGCACCGAGTTCGCTCGCAAGATCTGATAGGAGCCACCCCTCGATCGACTCGTCGAAGCGGACTCGTCGGAACCGGATACGATCTGCACCTCCCCTCCTGGCCAGGTTTTCGACCATTGCCGCTCGGATGTCCGCCATGACCTCGGGACGGTCGAACCGCGCCATGAGTGAATCAGTGCCACCGGCCTGAGACCATCGGGGGAGAAGGGCCGCGGAGAGACTGGTGGCGGACGCCGCGTACGGGTACTGATCGGTGTAGACCTCGATACCCTCCTCCCGGGCAGCCTGGATCCTGCGGGTAATGACAGCTCCGAACCCCCATACTCGTGGGCCCAATGCCTTGACGTGGGTGATCACGCCTGGAATCCCGGCCCTGCGAGCAACGTCGATCACCTCTTCCACCGCCGCCACGAGGCCAACGGTGTAGTCGGATTCGTCGCGGATATGACTGGTATAGGCCCCCCCGAAGGAGGCCACCACCTCCGCCAATTCAACGATCTCGTTTGGATCCGAATAGCTCCCGGGAACGTAGAACGTCCCCGACGATAGCCCGTATGCTCCCTCCTCCATGCCCTTTCGCACCAAGCCGCGCATCTCCTCCATCTCCCCAGCGGTCGGTGCGCGATCTTCGGCTCCCAAGATGGCCCGGCGAATCGAACCGTGGGGCACCAACTGTGCGGTGTTTACACCCAAGCCATCTCGTAGGAGTTCGCTCCTCTGACGAGCCAGGTCTACGGGGCCTCCGCCGTCGGGATTGATCACCACGGTCGTGATCCCCTGCGCCAGCAGCGGCTCTCCGTGGCTGAGTCCCGCCGTGGCCAGCCCAGGCCCCGCGTGAGAGTGGGCGTCGATGAAGCCCGGGGTCACGTACAGTCCTGTGGCGTCGATCTCGCGTCCCGCCGTAGCCGCCCCGAGATCTCCGATGGCCGCGATTCGGTCTCCGTCCAGGGCCACGTCCGCCATGAACCACGGGTTGCCAGTTCCGTCGATCACCCTCCCGTTTCGAATGATGACGTCATAACTCTGAGCATGGGTGTTCGGCGGAGTGGCCAGCGCCACCAAGAGTGCGAGTAAACCGACGGTTAAGTAGCGAAAAGTATGCGATTGGTTCAGAGCTGCGTTCAGGCGAGAAACGGCATCGGGCATGAGTGCCTCAAGGCTACGAGAGCGTGCCTGTCATGATACGACATGGAGTGCCTTCACGCACAAGGCGATGGGTTAGCAGCTCGGGTGCTCGCTGCAAAAGTGTGCCGGTCAGCCAGACTGCCCCCCAGAAACACCAAATCACGGCCGTTTTTGTGTGCCAACAGTGTGCCAACTCAGCCAAACAGGGCGGAACAGGAAAATACTGAGCGGAAGAACGATCTCACATAAGTGCCAACGCAGAAAACACTTACGGCACTGAACCGAACTCAGCAGAACTCAGGAAAACACCCCGAATTATGAATGGGGTTCAGTGGGTCACGCGTACAAGCGCCCTGTGCCCCGACCCGCCGTATTTCTGCAACACCCTTCTAGCCTTGCCTAAAAATACGGCCGGAAAGCCGCAGAGTCCGGCGTCTCGGTAATCTCCCGAACGATGGGGGCCGCGCCTTGCCGAAATTCAGTAGAAGTGGTGAAGAAGCCGGCAGCGTGCAGGGTCACCGTGACCGGGCCGTCGGTTTCGTTGAGCCAGTACCAGCCGTGGATGCCTGGGAAAGGCGCCGTGTAGCTTCCGTGCCGGTGGAGCGTCTCCTCGGCGACCTCGAAGAACTCGGCCGTACCCGCCGGTGCAGTGTCGGCCTCGCTGTGCATCTCGGAACGCACCCAGGAGGTCGCGGTCCACGAATACACCATCGTTCGGCCCGCCTCGAGCCGATACTTGTATTCGACGAAGCCTCCCGGCTCGAGCTCGAAGGTCCTCAGGTCCGTGCGATAGCTACTCCGGTAGGCGCTGAGGCCATCCTCTCGGACGGGAATCGGGCCGCTCCCGGGTGCCGAAAGGACGCGTAGCCCCAGAGCCTCACCGATTCCGAGGGGATCGATGTCGTACTCCGCCGGCAGGACGGTGGCGACCAGAACGACTCCGGCCACGAGGAGCGCGGCGAGGGTGGCCCAACCCAGTTTGGCGATCGAGGGAGGATCGGGGAGCTGCGGGTCGCGAACGCCCCGGTCCGACGTCGTCGAATCCATCACGGAAGCCTCATGAAGCGTTCACGAAATATCCGACGATCTGATATCCCATGAGCGTGAAGCCACCGGCCATGAGAACGGCGTTGGCCACGAAGGCGTGCCTCAGGAATCCGGCCCGGGTGCGCCAGAAACTCAACGCGATGAGGACGCCCGTCAGTGCCAGAATCTGCCCCATCTCCACGCCGACGTTGAAGCTGAGAATGTTCGTGACCAGACCCTCCTGGGAGAGTGACAATTCCTGAAGCGTGGTCGCCAATCCGAACCCGTGGAAGAGGCCAAATACGAGGACGGCAATCTTGGTATTCGGCTGGAAACCGAGGAAGCGGCGAAATCCGTCCATGTTGTCGAACGCCTTGTATACGACGGAGAGGCCAATGATGGCGTCGACGATGAACGAGTTGGCCTGCACCCCCCAGAGAACGCCCGCCAGCAGCGTGACGCTGTGCCCCAGGGTAAACAGACTCACGTAGGCGATCACGTCCTGGATCCGGTACAGAAAGAACAGGACGCCCACGAGGAAGAGCAGGTGGTCGTACCCGGTGAACATGTGCTTCGCGCCGAGATACATGAACGGCCCGATGGCCGCGCCGACATTCATGAGGAAAAACGACGCGTCGTCCTGTGCCACACCGTGGGCGGCAGCCACGTTCCCGGACCACAGAAGGAGGAGGGCGCACGCTAAGCCCACCGATGCGCACCAACGCCAAACGGGCGTCGTCCTGAGAATCCTAACGACCACGGTGGGTCCCGCTACCTGAGCTCGCTGAAGAACGCACGGATGTCGTCCACCAGCAGCTCCGGCTCCTCGAGCGCCGCGAAGTGACCCCCGCGCGGCATGACCGTCCATCGAACGATGTTGTAATTGGCCTCGGCCCACCTTCGCGGGGTAAAGATGATCTCCTTCGGAAAAATAGCGGCACCGGTCGGCACGTCGACGTAGCCCACCGGACGAGTCGCTGGTGTGTTCCCCGACTCGTAGTAGATGCGGGTCGAGGAAGTGATCGTTCCCGTTACCCAATAGAGCGTGATGTTCGTCAGTATCTCGTCCTTCGTGAACGCGCTCTCGACGTCTCCATCGTTGTCGCTCCAGCCGTGGAACTTCTCCACGATCCAGGCGGCCAGCCCCGCGGGAGAGTCGTTGAGCCCGTAGCCGAGCGTTTGGGGTTTGGAGCCTTGAATGGCTTGGTAGCCCCGCCCGTCCGCAAACGCCGCGGCACGCTCCCGTTGGCGCTCGCGCTCCTCGTCAGAGACCCCCTCTCTTGGGTCGCCGCCGGGTGGTGGTCCTCCGAGGATGAAGTTGGAGTGGAGTCCGATGACGCGGTCACCGTAGTTGCCCGCGAGCGCCCGCCCGATGATGGCGCCCCAGTCCCCTCCCTGCGCGCCGTACCGATCGTACCCCAGACGCTCCATCAAACCTGCCAGCACGTCCGCCATCCGCTCGGGGTTGTAGCCGGTCTCCGTTGGCTTGCCCGAAAAGCCGAATCCGGGCAGCGATGGAATGACGACATGGAATGCGTCCGCCGGGTCGCCGCCGTAAGCCGCGGGGTCGGTCAAGGGACCGATGAGGTTGGCGAACTCCACGAAGGAACCCGGCCATCCATGCGTGAGGAGCAGCGGGATCGCGTCCTCCTCGGCGGACCGCTGGTGGATGAAATGCAGGTCCACCCCGTCGATGACGGTCTTGAAGTGGTCGAACTCGTTGAGCCTACGCTCCTGGGCACGCCAGTCGAAGCCATCCTGCCAGTAGGCCAGGAGTCCTTCCAGATAGGCCAGATTCGTCCCGTAGTCCCATCCCGTATCAGGGATCTGATCGGGGAGACGGGTGCGGGCCAAACGGTCGTTGAGGTCGGTCAGCACCTCATCGGCGATCTGGATGGTGAAGGGTCGAATGGCTTCGGCGTCCGGCTGCCCTTCCGCTGAGGCAGGGCTAGCCAAGGTCCCGGAATCCCCAGAAGGGTCGGCCATGCAAGCCGCCACCGTCACCGAAATAAACACGATGATGAGGGTTGCCCGCAGGCGGGTGATGGATCTGAACATGCCGGACAAGATGCCTGCAACCCGTGCGAAGCTGCAAGCCGCGACCGTCAAGTCGCCGGCCAGCGTGGTTGCGAGGGAGCGGCGCAAGGCTCAGTTTGCGTTACGGATCGGGGGGGGGATGCGGGGGAATCGACATGCTCCAGGGAGCCGAGCCATGGAAATGTTCGGTCGCACAATCAGGGGGGCGCAGGCTGGAGCCATCGCCGCCGGAGGGGTAGCACTTTCCTTCTTCGTGCTCGATCTGATACGGTTCCAGCCACTGGGCACTCCGGGTGCCCTGTCGGGAGCCGTCTTCGGCCCCGCCGGCCTGGAGTGGGATTTGACCACCATGTCCGGTTTCCTAGCCGGCCTTACGATGGCTTACCGGATCGCGACCTTCACCGTGGTCCACTTCCTCAGCTTCGCCCTCGTCGGGATCTTGGCCTCCGTTCTCTTCGATTGGAAGGGCAAGGTCGGCCTCAAGCCACTTCTCACGGTGGCGGTCCTCTGCATAGCAGCGTTCTCAGCCACCGTGGCTGCATCGAGTTCGGTCGTGGTGCTGAAGTCCGTGGGACCGGTTGCATTGGTGGCGGTGAACCTGTTCGCGGCAGTCCTCCTGGCAGGGTACCTCCGCCTGGCAGCGATGCCAGAACCGACAGAGACGCCACCGGCCTGACAGGGACCCCCCAGCGAACGTTTGGGTGGGAACGGGTCGGGCAAAAACTAGGGCCCGGACTCTGAGCGGAACCGACCCTCCCTCAGAAAGTGCACGACCTCCTCGGCTACATCCCTGCGGTTCATGATGAAGGTATGGGTTGCGGGCACCACCATAAAATCCGTCGCCCCGTCGAGCTTGGCCCGATCAACGCCGACCTTGCCATCATCCGGTCCCGGAATGAGCCACGAACCCAGCGGGCTTATGCTCCGATCCCCGGTGACGATGCCCAGGCCGAATCGTACGGGACCCAGCCGACTCGTGATGCCGGCTGAGTCGGTTCCGAGCAGCGATCCGGCCGGGCCCAAAAACAGTCGACGAAGCGGAGAATCGGCGAAGGCGTCCACGAGCTCGCTTCCCTGGCTCGGAGGACTCAACATCACCACGCGTCCCCGATGCGCCTCAGGCTGCTGGCTGAGGTAGCTCCGGACCAGCACTCCCCCCATCGAGTGGGTGACGAAATGGAGGGTCTCTGACGCGTTCCCACAGCATCGCTCGATTTCGGCCCGGAGCCGATCGACGAGGTCCTCCATGGGCTCCGACGTCGATGGATATCCAAAGCTGACTACTCGGAAACCGGCATTCCGGAGGCGCGTTACGAGAATCGTCATCGATGCAGGAGTACGGCCCAGGCCGTGGACGACGATGACCGATTCCGCCCCATCCGGGGGTGAATCCGAGCAACCGGACGGCACCCAGGAAAGCGCGCAGATCATCGGCACGAGGATGATTCTTTTTACCATCGGTCCAACCTGAAAGGTTTGTGATTGAGCTGCGCCAACCTGCGTCTACCCCAAAGCGTTCGTGAGCGCTTCAAAACTTTCCTCGAAGGTGCCTTCCGTCACGACGATGGGCGATCCGACTACCACGTTTATCGTCGAAAAAGGCAGGGGTTGCATCTTCCGATCCCAGGAGCCGGATCGGAAACATCTCGTCGCCGACACGTGCAGCGGTACGATTGCGACGCCACTCTGAAGGGCGATGTGAAGAACGCCCTTCCTCAATTTTCGTGCCGGCCCACTCGGTCCGTCCGGAGCGATAAGAGTCGAATACCCCTTCTTGAGGTAGGTGACGAGCTCGTCTGCCGCTCGGCGTCCGTCATGCCCCGTGGAACCGAGAACCAACCGCTGTACACCGAGCAAACCGATGAGCACCGCCAGCGGCTTCGTGTACCAAGGCGGATGCTGCAACCAGGCGTGCGGACGCTGACGAAGATAGGCCGGAAAACGCGGTGTCCACCCCTGGAAGGACAGGGGTCCAGACTCGTGCCAAAGGCAAAAAATGTAGTTCGTGCTGGCCGAAAGGTTCTGCTTGCCGGTTACCCGAACAGCTATCGTCAGACGCATGAGCACCAGGAACGCCCACCAAAGGGACCCCAACACATACCCGTAGACAAGGAACGGCACCTGGAGTACGAGCGGCACGTTATCTATCCGGTATCGTTTGAACATCGTCAGGGGTTCAGCCAGTAGTTCACCTTGATCACGAAGATGTTGTCCGCCGGCGTCGAGAACATGTCGCCCACGTCGCGGCCGAACTCGAACCCGCCGATCCAGGGATCGGTGCCATTGACTCCGTCTCCGCCGAGTGAGCTGATTCGCCGCTGCTGCCACACGAGAAACAGCGTCGACCCCGGCCGCCACTCCCAACGGAGCACCGCGTTCCCGAGTAGGCTTCGGTAACTGAAGTCACGATCCGCCACCGAAAACGGTTGGGCGGGACCAGTCCCGTCGGGATCGATGCTATAGCTCCCGCCCGGATCCTGCGAGATTGTCCCGACGTCAGTTCCGTACTCGAGGAATTTGTAAGCACCCGGCCGGTCGAACTCCTTCAGCTCCTGATAGTCCCCGGTGGATATGAAGGGTTCGACATAGAGCTGCAAGGACAGCTTGGGGGTGAAGGTGACGTTCACCCGTGTTTCCAGGGAGACCGTTGTCTGGTCCAGTCCGCCGAAGATGTACCGGCGGCCGTAGGTCTCGACCGCGAGGGGGTCCTCCACCGACGTAATGTACTGGGCCGAAGTATGGCCTCGGCTGTACGATGGCCCGAATTGGATCGTGAGGCGCTCGCTCGCGTTCATGGTGAGGTCGAAGCTCACGCTCCTGTTCCAGGAGTTCCCGCTCTCGGTGGCCCACGCATAGCTGAGGCGTCCAGTGGTCGTGCGCCTTCCGTCGGAGCGGAGGTTTACGCTGCCCGCGAGGCGGCTCGGGGTGCGCGCGATGGGCCCCCCACGGGTCAGCCGATCGTCATCATGCCGAGGGTTGTAACCGAGCCGGGCCCCCAGGCCCCAGTAGTTGAGAAACTGCACGTTGAAGTTTCCGTTTATCTCGGTCCAGATCCGGTCCCCGGCATAGTTCCAGACCGCGTCCGGGCTTCCTCGGACGTCCCATTGCCTGAAGATCCGGCCCGGGTCCGGGTGGTTGTAGCTGAAATTCGTGTCCACGATCAGCCGGTCCGAGGCGGACTGGAATCCGAGGTCGTTCACTTCGTATCCGGGGCTGGCGGCCGCCATCGCGAGCTTGGCACCGAAAGCTCCCGCCTGCTTCGCGATATCCACCATCGCATAGTATCCGCCCAGGGACGTTGCATTCGGATCGAGGGTAAGGTGGTCCGCGTCGGGGCGCTGGTAGTACCGGGTAGACGTCTGTTGCGTCTGTAGGATCGCGGCTGGATCCCCCTCCACATAACTCCCGCTGAACATCGTGCTGATTCGGTAGGTTCGGTTGGACCACTCGTGCGCGAAATCCGCACTTCCCGAGTACGCCGCCGCGTGTAGGCTGCCACCCATTCCAGTCCCGGACAGAGCCCGGTTTACGGCCGTCCCAAAAAGGCCGAACCGCGTCTCTCCGCCCCTGATCTGTCTGCGAACCCTCCCTGCCAAATAATTGGTCGACGGTTCGACTATGGCTTCATCCACCGCCTGGTTGGCGTCCATGTACCGGGCGGTCTCCCGTCCGGTTACGGCTTCGAGGATACCCAAGGACCAACCGTCCCCGACTCTCCCCGTGACCTTCGCGGCACCCAGGATTGTCGTGGCGGGGGCCACATCGGAGAACACGGCATCAGACGGCGGAGAGCCCGACGGGGGTCGTCCGATGCGGCGGGAGTAGAACAGCTGGGGAGGCCTGCCCGTGCTTCCGCCCGGGCCCCCTTCGCCAACCTGGAAGATGTCCCCACCCTCGACGAAGAACGGACGACGCTCCTGGAACCGGGTCTCGAACGCCGTCAGGTTGATGACGGAGGGATCCAGCTCCACCTGGCCGAAATCGGGATTCACGGTCGCGTCGAGCGTGATGTTCGACGCCAAACGATACTTCAGGTCCAGCCCGACCTGACCGAAGTAGTCGGATCCGCTTCGGTAGGGGTTCGAAAAAGCGATGCCCGACGGAACTCCCAGCTGAAGATATTCCCCACGGGCCGCCACATAGGGCAAGAGCTCCAGCCTCCGGCCCGGCTCGATTCCCTCGATTCCGTCGAGGTGCGTGTACCGGGACGCTCCTCCCCGCTCCAGGGTCGGTGTAAAGGGGTAAGCCACCAGCTCCTGGTTACGGTGGATGTTTCTTTTTAATTCGATGCCCCACACCTGTTCCTCGTCGGGGCTGAACCGAAGCTGACTGAACGGGATCCGCATTTCCGCCGACCACCCCGCTTCCGTAATCCGCGTGGCCACCTCCCAAACGGGATCCCACGAGGTGTCCCCGCCCCCTCCGCCACGTCCGCCCCCACCTCGGCCTCCGCCTCCCCCACTGGATGACACCGCATCGCGAATCACGCCCGATGGATTCACCGAAAATTGGTAGGCCGTCTCGTGGTCGTGGTAGCTATCGAGACTGACCGTGATGTAGTCGAAGGCGCCGCTCGCCGGATCGCGCCGGGCGAGCCGCGTGGTGACCGGGAAGCTGTCGTAGAGCATCGCCCCGATATAGATGGCGTCATCGTCGTAAACCACGCGGAACTCGGTACGCTGGGTTCCGGGCTCTCCCTCCGCGGGGTTCTCCTGGATGAACTCCGTGATCGCAGGAGCCTCCGCCCATACCGGCTCGTCCAGACGACCGTCCACGTCGATCTCGGATCGAGCCCGGACGGCCCGAGCCCGAGCCGCCGTGTCGTGGTCATAAACGGTGGCGACCGTCTCTTCCGGAGCCGGTTCGGCGTTCTCCTGGCCGGGTGCCTGTGCCTGTAGGCCCATTGGAGTCGAGAGCAGGATGGGCCCTGGCGGGATGAGCAGGACGAGCCCGAGGAAGACTCGCAGAGGAAACGATGACGCGCCGACGGTTCGGCATGGGACTTCGGCGCGTACGTCGCCTATGGAGGTGTCCGGGCGGACAATCATTTCGATCTTCCTGTCCGCTTTCGAGGGAGGAATTCAAAAGAGTCGAGAAGAGTGTAGCAGATTTCAGGCGACGGGGAGCATTTCTTCGCGGGTCCCACCGGACACCGGCTTGCCCGCTTGCCACAAAGGTCCGTCAAGTTCGGAAGCCCCAGCCGCTCGATGAGGCGCCGGAAGCGTGCCTACCCCGAGGTCAAGATGGCCGTGAAGGTCCCCTCACTGGAGGAAAACGCCGAGAACACGCCCAAACCACCCAGAATATTGCTCGGTGGCTCATTGAGGTCGCGGGAGTCCTGCACTCGACCCTCATAGAGATCGGCGTATTCCTGATTCACGCGGTAAAGGCGAATCCGATGGTCGCCGAGATGGGTGAGGGAAAGTTGGCTGATCTGCGTGCTGTCGGCCG
>JADFMD010000219.1 GCA_022564055.1 Gemmatimonadota bacterium | reverse complement strand
ACATCGACGCCCGTTGCTGGGCAGGAGCGATGGGTCGAAAGGGCATCGGGAGCAGTAGGACGACCGGCTCGCCCGAGCGCCGTTTGTTCAGCCTGGGTTCGGAACCCGGATATGATCTGCGGACGGATCCGCGTCTCTTGGAAGTAAGACTCGGCAGCGATGGCAACCCGGTCCATCGTTGCCACGGAAACTCCCCATCGCTGGGCCAGCTCACAGGCGTCTTCGAGGAAGATTTCCTCACGGGCCGGCATTTACCAGCCAGGTATGGGCAGACCGTAGGAGCTGATCCCACCCAGCTCCGGGAATGCAATCTGAACCGTGGCGGTTATCGTGACGGTGCCCGCCCCGAAGCTACTGACGAGCCCTTGCAACGCTAACTGGTTTACGCTCTGTCGTTGGTCTGAGCCACATCCCAAGGTGGGAACTGGATTAGGAACGATCGGCCTGAGCAAGACCTGGTTGGTTGCGCTGCCGCTCTCGTTTCTCAACCGCACTAGGAACTCGTCGTCAACCGCCGAATTCCACACGAAGATCGGCATATCTCTGCCGAGCAAGCTGTCGTGAAGGGCCACGACCACGTTCGAGATCCGTAAGGTGTTCGTCGCAAAAACGTTCACACCTAACACCCGCCAGGGGGTGTCCGGAAGCGAGCCAAGTACGATCAGAAACGTGGTGTCTTGTAACAGCGCCCCCGTTGTTAACCGCTCGATCGTGAGATTGAGCCGTTCACTGAAAATGACCTGCCCCATCTCGTGGACGGTCTTGACGGAATCCGACTCCAGGTCCTCTACTCCGGCGACCGAGCCCTCGATGTCGTAAACGTCGGCTAGCGACACCCCCGTCTGGCCAAGAATCTTTGACATGCCGAAAAGCTCCTTACCCGCTCGGTAGATCCTCGATTACGACCAGGACGTTGGCGACCTGCAGCTGCACGGCGAGGAACTGTTTCCCGGCTGGCACCGGCTCTCGATCGAGAACCATATCCGAGTCGGTGTTCACCTCGTCCGCGCTCTGCTCGATGTTGACGGAGGCGTCAACGAGGAAGCGCTCGGTCCCGACCGAGTAGGAAATCTCACCGAGGGCAACGGCGGTGCTGGCGTAGATCGTGACCAAGGCTCCGGGCTCTGGAATGTCCTGGAATTGCAGTCCGTCGAGCGCGTTCGCTTGTACTCCGAGGTTACTGAGTCTGATTGATGGCATTACGAGCTCCTAGGTGTGTGAAGGGAAGGCCAGCGATCGAAGCGACTCCGTTGCAGGCACGTAGCCCCGGGTTAGAGCCCTCGGGTCGCACCTGGCTTCTACCACTGACCTCCCCAAGTCCCTTTAGCACTTCTTCTTCCGGCGCGCCTTCACGATCGGCTTCTGGATGAGGCCGATCTCCTGGAGACGCTGTGCGGTCCTGGTCAGCCTCGACGCTGCTCGGGAAGCGATGCTGATGGCACGCATGTCCCCCCCGCTCAGGAGCGGACGCCGACCACGTGGCCACATGCGCTCGGAGTTTTTGATCTGGCTCCGATTGTAGCACAGGCCATCATCGGCAACCACCATTCCGCGGAGG
This sequence comes from Gemmatimonadota bacterium, assembly GCA_022564055.1. Taxonomy (GTDB): domain Bacteria; phylum Gemmatimonadota; class Gemmatimonadetes; order Longimicrobiales; family Gaopeijiaceae; genus UBA822. Next base: position 1,341 of record JADFMD010000219.1, on the reverse strand, counting down.
CACACCGCGCGGTCGATGATTCTGCTTCCTGGGGCTAGGGCGGCTCCATAGCGGCCCATAACAGCATCGCCCACAGGGGCACCGGGGCCGAGCTGGGGGTCGCTCGGCCTTGCACGATCCGGGCCAGGACGATCCCCGAGGAACGGAGGAACGCATTTCCCCTCGAACATCCGGAACGGGAAGATGCACGGAAGCCGGGCGAGCGAGCGCGATGGAGGGAGCGCTGGAAACGAAAGGCCGTTCGTGATACCCCCGCCCTTGAGCTGCCTCCCCAGTTCCTTTCCCGCAGCTCCGGACGCGCTTGGACGCGCGGTGAACCTGCGAGGAACCGTCCTGCGGACGGGAGGAGGACTGGGGGTCGCGAGGAACCCTCCGACCGCAGCCAGCGGGTTGAATCCGCTCGTCACGAAGCTCGTAGCCGCCTTAAATACCCGCTTGTGAACGAAGAACCGAACGTCATTCGGTGGGGCACCGGCTCCGATCAAGTCAACCATTTCGCTCTCATCGCCTCCGCTTTGTTATTTGTCGCCAAACCCACAGGCACCTGGAGCAGTTCTTCCGCTTCGACTCGCGGATCATCGCCACCGGGAGCGGTCTCCGGGACTTCATCGCCCTCCTCAGAGAACGGATCAACGAGTTTCTCGGCATGGCGCACCATCGTCCTGGAGCGGCTCTCAGCGTTGGAGGCGGACTTAAGCGTGCTGTCGGCTTTCAGAATGAGCGCCTCCATCTGGGCTTCCCAATGGGCGCGCGACCGCTCCAACTCTTCGAGCCGCTCGTCGGCGGGTCCCGCCTCACGCTGGACTTCGATCGCAAGCTCCAGAGTCCGGCCTACTTCGAGCAGGGCCTCGGATAGCTCCACAATCACCGCTGGAAGCCTTCTGATTTCTGAAAGTACAGACATCCGGCTCGTCAACCCCTAAACGCGATTTGTTGCCCAGCCAACAATTCTGAGAATCGTTGCCCGAACAACATATGATGCAGTCGCACCCGGGACCAGCCACCGTTGAAATTTCCCGAGGAGGTGGACCGATGAGGCAGATCCGTTACGACCATAGTGTTGTGGAGAGGGAGGCACCTCGATCTTTAGAGCGGCACCGCCAAAGCTGGCAGCGCTCCGGAACATGGGAACCGGACCTTTGGGGCTTTCTGACGATCGTCCCGATCCTCCAGCTCCAAGCCACCATCGAAGATCGGGACCGGCGGATTGCCGAGCTGGAAGCCGAAGTGGAGCGTTTGCGTGTGGCGGCCGGTGAAACAGAGCCCACAGATGCCGCCTAACGGATCCCGACCCTCTTGCCCCCCCCCCAGTACCTCCGGAATGGGCGCCTTTCGCTCGGT
>JADFMD010000218.1 GCA_022564055.1 Gemmatimonadota bacterium | reverse complement strand
ACGAAGCGGTGAAGATCGCGACGGACCTGGCCGAGGCGCTCGATTACGCACATCGCCACGAGGTCATCCACCGCGATATCAAGCCCGCCAACATCCTGATGCATGAGGGACGGCCCCTGATCGCGGACTTCGGCATCGCGTTGGCTGTGGGCGCGGCTGGCGCGGGTCGTCTGACGGAGACCGGCCTCAGTCTCGGGACTCCGTTCTATATGAGCCCAGAACAAGCGACGGGCGATCAGTTCGTGGGACCGGCCACCGACACATACGCCCTAGGCGCGGTACTCTACGAGATGCTGATTGGCGACCCTCCGTATATGGGCAGCACGGCACAGGCAGTGCTGGGTCAGATCATCGCAGGCGAGGCGGTATCGGCCACCAAGAAGCGGGCCTCGGTTCCAGCGAACGTGGACGCGGCTCTCCGGTGTGCGCTGGACAAGCTACCTGCGGATCGCTTCAAGTCGGCGCAGGACTTTGGGAAGGCGCTGGAAGACGAGCACTTCCGGCATGGTGAGTTAGCGGAGGCAGGTGGGGGCGCGGTCGCTGCGGGACCGTGGAATCGGCTGTCCGTGACCACGACGGCGGTTGCGGCGATGTTCGCGCTCGCCTTCGGCTGGGCACTCCTCCGTCCCGAAGCATCCGCGCCGCTCGCCCGATTCTCCTCACCTTTCGAGGAAGGGCAAGCGCCGATAGGGCGGGTGCAGTTGACGACTGACGGGTCCTCGCTTGTATACGTGGGACCGGGCGCGTCAGGCCAAGGTCGTCAGCTTTGGATACGCCGTTGGGCCGACCTCGACGCGACGCCCATTCGCGGAACCGAGGGTGCGGCTACGTTTGCCCTGTCACCCGACGGGCGAGAGGTAGCGTTCGCTCCGCTCCCTGGGCCGTTACGAGTGGTGGCGCTCGACGGTGGGCCGGGCCGGACACTGCTCGAGTCGGTCGGACCGGTATCGGACTGGACCCCCGACGGGGATGTGTATTTCAGTGTCTCGGGCACGCTCTCCCGCGTTCCAGCCACAGGTGGAGGTAGCGAGGCGGTCGAGATCGTTACCGAGCTTCGAGAAGGTGAAACGATACACCGCGGTCTCAGTGTCCTTCCGGGCGGGAAGATGGGCGTATTCCAGGTCTGGTACGCCCAAAACGGTGAGGACGCCGAGGTCTGGGCTATCGACCTCGACACTCGCGAGAGAAGATTCCTCGTTGCAGGAAATAGCCCGAGCTACGCATCGACCGGCCACTTGTTGTTCGGAACACCGGACGGTGTCCTCATGGCCGCCCCCTTCGACCCATCCACGGCGGAACTGACCGGACCCTCGGTTCCGGTGGCCGAGGGTCTCACAATCGTGCCCCCCTTTGGCTTGGTGACCTACAGTGTGTCCGAGGACGGGACGCTGATCTATGTAAAGGGAGAAGCGGGTGCCCGCTCAGGTGGGCAACAGATGTGGGTGATGGATCTGGAGGGCAACGTGGAAGACCTCCTGCTGGCACCGCGACAGATCGCCTCCGTGGGCTGGTCGCCGGACGGAGAGTCGGTCGTGTATGCGAGCGACGGGCAGATCTACACCTACAACGTGGTGCTGAACAGCGTGCCGACGCAGCTCACGTTCGAGGGTATCAACCAGAACCCGGTCTTTTCGCCGGATAGAACCCGCGTTGCCTTTAGTTCCGTCCGCGAGGGAACGGACGGCCTCGATTTGTTTGTGAAGGATCTGGACCCCGATTCCGCGCCGAGGTCAATCATCACACTCGAAGCGAACCAGTTCCTGACCCAATGGCCGTCGGATTCGCTGATCGTGTTCGAGCAGAGAGCGGGTGGCAACACGAACCTCTGGACGGTCGATCTCTCTGACCCGGACAACCCACGGGCGGAAGACTACCTCACGTCGGAGTCCGACCTCCGTTACATGGTGGTCTCACCAGACGGCACGCTCGCGGCGTATCGGTCCAATGAATCGGGACAAAACGAGATCTACATCCGCAGCTTCCCCGAAGCGGGTGCGCAGACAATCGTGTCGCAGGGTGGGGGGGATGTCCCTTTTTGGTCGCCAGATGGAAACACACTCTACTACTTCACGGGCCTTGGCCGACCGCTCATAGCCGCCCGCCTTCAGAGGGCTCCAGTGCCGGTAGTTCTGTCCAGGGATACGTTGGTCGCGGCGGACTTCTCGTCCGTCCGGCCCTTCCAAGGATCAGGTCTCCACCCTGAGGGCGACCGATTCATCCTGGCGGGCGACGTCGGCAGTGGGGACGCTGCTGCGGAGCCAAACCAAATCATCCTCGTCCAGAACTGGTTCACCGAACTTCGCGAGCGGATGGGCGGGAATTGAAGCCCCAGATCCCCTGGCTTCGCGTCTTCGTGGAAGGCGTGGTGATCGTCGGCGGTAGGTTGAGCGGTTGAGCCTGCTGGAGGGCCGATGCCTCCATTTTCGACACGTTTCGACACCATAAAACGGGAGTTAGCTCGGCCTGACGACTAGGTGCGTGATCGTGATCGCTGTCGGCGCGTCGGGGCTGCCCTCGACCACGTTCGAGACCCGACCATAGCCCCGGTCGGCCACGTACCTGTGCGCGGCTATCGCGAACTGCGGACCATGTTCGCCAACCACGCATTTCTCAAGAAACTCTAGGCCCGCTTCGAGCGATGCGATCGCGGCCATGCGGCGTCTGAACTCATCGGGCGGGCGTCCCGTGCCACCCTTGTTGCCGCGGACACCGCCGTGCAGAAGTGCACCACCATGTTCCTGCGGGACTAACTTTTTGCCGCTGTTTCGGCCGCTGTTTTTCTCTTTCGTCATCGACCTAACTCTCCCCAGTGTGGGCGGACTCAGAATCTCGGATGGTTCGTCCAGACGCGGGCAGGGTCGAGGGTGAGGGTGCTCATAGTCTTCCTCTCTGGGCAAAAACTCTCTCCGGGACAC
>JADFMD010000217.1 GCA_022564055.1 Gemmatimonadota bacterium | reverse complement strand
GGCGGCCCAGGCGGCCGGGGACCTGGTGGCGGACTTCGGGAACACTGGATCACTACCTCAGCCTGCCACCGCCAACGCGCTACGTGCCATCATATCCTCCGATGCTTCTCCGGAGCTGGTGGCCGAGGCCCAGTCCGTGCTCGGGCCGGCGGACAATTATGGCGGGCTCATATCGTTCCGTTACTTGGTGCCCCTGTGCGGGGTGCTGATGCTCATCTTCGGGATGCTATACATGCGGGACCGCCGTAGCGGCGGATATGTCGTCGAACGGATTGGGGCTTAAGAGCCTGTGCCAGGATTGCCGCGGGTCGCGCGTTGACGGCCGTCCGCTACGGCATGGTGGGCGGCGGTCCCGACGCCTTCATCGGGCCCGTCCACCGGATGGCCGCGGCCCTGGACGGCCAGTTCACGTTGGCGGCGGGTGCGTTCTCCGCGGATGAGGAGCGCTCACGGCAGACAGGGAAGGAACTGGGACTCGATCCCACGCGGACCTACGCCTCGTACGAGGAGATGGTGCAGGCCGAGGCGGCGTTGTCGGCCGACGAGCGCATCGAAATCGTCTCGATCGTGACCCCCAACCACCTCCACTTCCCGGTGGCTCGAATGTTCCTCGAGGCTGGCTTCCACGTCGTGTGTGACAAACCCCTCACCACGACGCTGGAGGACGCCGAGACCCTATGCCGGATGGCGGTCGAGGAAGATCGTATCTTCGCCGTTACGCACAACTACACCGGTTACCCGATGGTGAAGGAGGCCCGAGAACGCGTGCGCTCCGGCTCCTTGGGGCCGGTTCGCAAAGTGGTCGTCGAGTACTCCCAGGGATGGCTCGCCACTCTTCTGGAGGCCGAAGGGCACAAGCAAGCCGAGTGGAGGATGGATCCGAGCCGGGCAGGCATCTCCTCGGCTTTGGGGGACATCGGGTCCCATGCCCACAACCTGACCCGCTACGTCACAGGACTCGAGATCGAGAGCCTTTTTGCCGACCTCGGGACTCTGGTATCGGGCCGGGCCCTCGAAGACGATGCCGCGGTGCTCCTCCACTTCGAGGGTGGCGCACGAGGTGTCCTGCTCGCTTCCCAGATCTCCGTGGGCGAGCGCAACCACCTCCGCCTCCGGATCTACGGGACCCAGGGAGGGTTGGACTGGAATCAGGAAAATCCGGACCGACTCCGGCTCATGGCGGCGGACGGGTCCGAGCGGCTTCTCCACGTCGGCAGCTCGGACCTTTCGGCGCGGACTCAGGCACACACTCGACTCCCGGGAGGGCACCCGGAGGGCTTCATCGAGGCGTTCGCGAACCTCTACCGGAACGTCGCCCGCACCTTGCGCGTCAGGAAGGGAGCCGCGGAGCCCGGTCCCTTCGACGACGACTTCCCCACCGTGCAGGACGGAGCCCGAGGCGTCCACTTCATCGAGACGGCGGTAGAGAGCGGCCGACGAGGTTCGTGGATCTCGGGCTCCTACCAGCCTCCTGGACTGGCCATTTGACGATGCAGATCCGGGGACGGGATAAAGCGACGTCTAACCTTTTTCACCCGGAGCACGGGATGACGCGACCTTTGACACTCTTCATCAGAGGCACGGGATGACGCGACCTGTGACGCTCTTCACCGGGCAGTGGGCCGACCTTCCCCTGGAGGAGTTATGCCCCAAGGCGGCCAAGTGGGGGTACGACGGACTGGAGTTGGCGTGCTGGGGTGACCACTTCGACGTGACACGAGGAGCAGAGGACCCGGACTACTGCCAAGAGCGACGCGAGCTACTCGAAGCGCACGGGCTCGGGGTGTGGGCCATCAGCAACCACCTGACCGGCCAGGCCGTGGCGGACCTCGTGGACGACCGCCACCAGGACATCCTCCCACCCCACGTATGGGGGGACGGAGATCCGGACGGCGTACGTTCCCGCGCGGCCGAGGAGATGAAGCGGACCGCCCGGGCCGCCGCCAACATGGGTGTCGAAGTGGTGAACGGCTTCACCGGAAGTCCCATCTGGCCACTCCTTTACGCGTTCCCACCCGTGAGCCCGGAGACGATCGAGCATGGTTTCCAGGAGTTCGCGGAGCTCTGGAATCCCATTCTGGACGTGTTCGACGAGGTGGGGGTGCGCTTCGCCTTGGAGGTGCACCCCACCGAAATCGCCTTCGACATCGTCACCGCCGAGCGGGCGCTGGAGGCCGTGGGGTACCGGGAGGCCTTCGGGTTCAACTACGATCCCTCCCATCTCGCCTATCAGGGGGTGGACTGCGTTGCGTTCATCCTCCGTTTCGAGTCTCGCATCTTCCACGCCCACATGAAGGACGTCTGGTGGTCCTCGACCCCCATGCCGTCGGGAGTGTTCGGAGGGCACCTGCCGTTCGGGGATCAGGATCGGTTCTGGGACTTCCGTTCTCTGGGCCGGGGGCGTGTACCCTTCGAGGAGGTCATCCGGGCGCTCAACCACATAGGGTACGAGGGACCTCTCTCCGTGGAGTGGGAGGACGCAGGAATGGAGCGGGAGCATGGAGCCGCCGAGGCGTGTCGCTTCGTGCGAGATCTGGATTTTCCGGCATCGGAGACCGCCTTCGACGCGGCCTTTCAGCAGGACGACGCGAATTCATCCCGATACGGGAAACCCGGTCCCGACGTCTAGTGCGTCCCTCGATACATCGAAATCAGATCTCGAGCCCACTCAGATATCGGAAACTGGCCTCGATAGATCGGAAGGCTCCGTCCGGGCGGTCATGTTCGACAATGAAGTGCTTCATTCCCGCGCGATCGATGTGTTGGAAGAGCCCGGCCCAGTCGATGACGCCGGCTCCCACGTCCGCCATTTCGCCCGCGGCCGTACGATCCTTCACGTGGACCAGGGGGATGCGCCCAGGCCACCGGTTGAAGAACGCCACCGGGTCACCACCCCCGTGAATGATCCAGTATAAGTCCAGCTCGATCTGCACCAGGTCG
>JADFMD010000216.1 GCA_022564055.1 Gemmatimonadota bacterium | reverse complement strand
CTACATCTCCGGTGACACCGTCTGGATCGACGAGATCCAGGAGATCGCCACCCGTTACAACGTGGGCGCCGGCATCCTTCACATGGGCGCCGCTACGGTCCCCGCCGTGGGTGGAAGGCGACTGACGATGAACGGTGAGGAGGGTGTTAGGGTGACCCAGACCCTGGGTCTCAAGGCGGCCTATCCCGCCCACTTCGAGGGGTGGGAGCACTATCAAGAAGGCAGAGAGGGAATCGAGCAGGCATTCCGTGAGGCGGATTTGATCGATTCGCTTCATCTGCTCGACCCCGGCGCCAGCGAAGAGCTCACCCTCTGACGCCGGACAGCCTTGGCGGGCCCGGGAGGCTATTCCCCGGGCCCGCCGCCTGATCTTCCTTCTGAAAGTCGAGCCGAATGATGCCACTCAGCACCGAATATTGGTTCCTGTTCCCTGCCGCCATCGCCATCGCGACCGTGGCGATGGCTACCGGCATCGGCGGGGCGGTGTTCTTTTCTCCGCTGTTCATCATCGTGCTCAGGCTCGAGCCTTCTGTCGCGATCGGGACTGCGTTGATCACGGAACTCTTCGGGTTCGGGTCGGGCGTTTTCGCATACTGGAGACGGCGCCTCATCGACTTTCGTCTCGGGCGCCAACTACTGGTTTTCTCAATTCCCGGAGCGATCTTTGGAACCCTAGCGGCAGACGCTTTTCCGGCGGTCGTCCTCAACACGGTCTTCGGAACGGGCATCATCTTCATCGGGGTCCAGCTCTACCTTTCCCTCCGGAAAGACGAGGTGGCCGAGCTTGATGCCCGCATTCGTGGTGAGGAACAGCACGAGACTCTGCTGGTGGATCGAGCGGGCAATGAATACGCGTACACCATCAAGCGTCCGAATCAGGGGCGGCTTTTCGCCGCTATTGGCGGGGCTTTTCTCGGGGCCATCTCCGTGGGGCTCGCCGAGCTCCAGGAATACCATCTCATTGCCCGGTGCCGGGTGCCGTCCCCCGTGGCGGTGGCGACATCGATATTCGTGGTCGTCGTATCTGTCTTGGTGGCCTCTCTGGGCCACTTCTACTATTTCGCGACGTCGGCCGACGCCGGGGTCCTCTCCCAGGTGCTAAGTATCGTGATGTTCACGATTCCGGGGGTGGTCCTGGGTGGTCAGCTCGGTCCGATGGTCCAAGCCACCGTGGACCCCGATCGGGTAAAGCTGGGGATCGCCTTGCTATTCATCGGCGTGGGGATGTTCATGCTTTTCATGGTGCTTTGACGTGCCCTCGTCGAGTTCAGTACCGCCTGGGACGTCCATCGGACGGTTGGCGAAAGGGTGGGCTCCTGAGAAAGTGCGCAGGACATTTCGACGTCTCGACCCCGACGACTATCCGGACGTCGGAGGCCATTCCTGGGACGAGATCTACGGGAATGGCGATAACATGGCGCCCGGTGGCCTCTACCTCGCCTCACGTATCGCACAGTCCCTGAACCTAAAACCGGGAGACAGGGTTCTCGACCTCGCCTGTGGGAAGGGAGATTCCTCCATATTCCTCGCGAAGCATTTCGGAGTCTCGGTGATATGCTTCGATGCCTGGACGTCGGCGACTTACCTCAGCCGCAAGATAGAGTCGGCCGGCCTCGGTGACGCCGTCATTCCCCTCGATCTCGATGCCACACAGCCACTGCCGTTTCCGGACGACTATTTCCAAGCGTTCTTCTGCATGCAGGCGCTCCACTCCTTTGGCACGGACCCAGGAATCGTGAGACGCCTTCTCGCACACCTAAAGCCGGGTGGCCGGTTCGGCTTCGGGGGGACGTGCTTCGGTCAGGAGCCCGATGAGCGGTTGCCGGAGGTGTTTCAGGAGACGGCAGGCTGGGACGCCGAGTACCGTAACTACCACTCTCCTCCGTGGTGGAGGGCCCTCTTCGAAGAGACGCGGCTCGTCGATATACTGGGCTGCGAGGAGTTACCGGACGGTCTGGTGATGTGGGAGGACGACGTACTCTACCACGGTGAGCAGGCCGGTTGGGGTAACGCGTGGTTCGAGAAATCCAAATGGCTGATCGACCAGCTCGTTTTCAGCCGCGATCATGAGCCGTATCTGACCCATTACGTCGGCACCGTTGAAAAGAGGGACTGGTCAGCTAGAACGGCCGGACCTCGCCCGAGCGCGAAAGGGTTCTCCGCTCGGTCTGGAAATGGCTAGCTAGTGAAGAGCGGACGCGCTCATACGCCCGGGCGGGTCATCAGCAGCTATTACGCGGTGGCCGGATTGTACACTCTCTCGGCGGCCATGATCTGGGGCGTCAATACGCTGTTCCTGCTGGACGCGGGGCTCGACATCTTCGGCGTGTTTGTGGCCAACGGCGCGTTCACGGCCGGAATGGTGGTCTTCGAGATTCCGACCGGCGTGCTCGCCGACACCCGCGGCCGTCGAGTGTCGTTCTTGCTCAGCGTGGGGATCCTGATCTTCACCACCGTTGCCTACGTGGCGGTGGCCCGCTCGGGCGGCAGCCTGCTCGCATTTGTCGGCGTGTCCGTGGTGATGGGCCTCGGGTTCACCTTCTATTCGGGCGCGGTCGAGGCGTGGCTGGTTGACGCGTTACGCGAGACGGGTTTCACAGGCGGACTGGACAGCGTGTTCGCGAGGGGCGCGATGGTGACCGGAGCTGCCATGCTGGTCGGGACGGTGAGCGGCGGCTTGTTGGGCAGCATCGACTTGGCACTGCCGTACCTGGTCAGAACGGGCATGCTGGTTGTCGTCTTTATCGTGGCCGCGATGGTCATGCACGACCTCGGGTTCACGCCACGCACGCTGCAGCTGGCCGCCCTTCCACGGGAAATGCGGGCCGTGGCGCGTGCCAGCATTGCCTTCGGGTGGCGGCGGCCGTCGATGCGGTTGTTGATGCTGTGCTCCGCCATCCAAGGGGGGTTCCTGAGTTGGGGCTTTTACGCCTGGCAGCCGTATTTTCTCGAGCTGCTCGGGCGGGACGCGGTGTGGGTAGCTGTGGTCGTCGCCGCACTCGTGTCG
>JADFMD010000215.1 GCA_022564055.1 Gemmatimonadota bacterium | reverse complement strand
CGCTTTCCTGTATCCGGAGACCACGACCGAGCTCTTCATGGTGAACGCGATCGGGTTGACGGATTCACGGGCGGGGCGTCCCTGGCGCGAGCCCACCGGGGGAAACTTGACGCCCGACCTTCAGCAACTGTATGAGAGGACCTTGGCCGGAGAAATGCGGCGCGTCGTAGAATGGAAACCCGAGTTTCTCGAACACGTCCGTATCCGGTACGGCAACGCGTTGAGCGGTGAGTGGCCCCGCCTGAATTTGGTTCGGTCGATGGCCGGCAACGCCCGTTCCATCGATACCATCGTGCACGATTGGCCGCAGATGGCGACGAGGGCGTTGGTCATCGGGGGCGCCGAGGACGGCCCGAACTTCCCGGAAATCGCCCGTAACGTGGCCAACGCGCTCCAGAATGCCGAGCTGGTCCTGATCCCGAACGTCGGGCACAACCCGCACCTGGAGGCACCCGAGATCTTCAACCGGGAGTTGATCCGGTTCTTGGCGGCGGAGCAGGAGGTCGTGGCGGGACAGCGGTGAGAGCAGGCAAATCGGGAGTCCTGGCCACCGCAGGTTTCTAGGATGACTCGTGAAATGCGGCTCCTGAGCCTCACGGTCACCGCCGCGTGGATATGTCTCGGTCTTTTCGCGTGCTCCTCCCCTGCGCCCTCCTCCACGCCCGACCACGAGGATGGCCTGATTTCGGTCAACGGCACACGGCTCTTCGTGCACCGCGAAGGATCCGGCGAGCCGGCGATCGTAATCCACGGCGGCCCGCTACTCGACCACACCTACCTACAGCCGTATCTCGCGCCGCTCGGCGCCGAGCTCGAGCTCATCTTCTACGATCAGCGTCTGAGCGGACGCTCGGACGGGGTGGTGGATAGCACCTCGGTGCGGCTGGACACGTTTGTGGACGACATCGAGGCCCTGCGCGAAGCGCTGGGATTGGAGCGTGTACACTTGATCGCCCACTCGTGGGGTGCGCTCCTCGCCATGAAGTACGCCGTTTCATACCCCGACCGACTGCGCTCGCTCATGCTGCTCGACCCCATGGCGCCCACGGCGGCCCTTTGGCGAGAAGAAGAGCGAGCGCTGGCGGCTTCCCTCGCGCCGCAAGATACGGCGGGCGCCGGAGCCCTTCGCGCCACCGAGGCCTTCGCCGCCCGCGAGCCGGCCGCGATGAAAGCCGTACTTCGGCACTCCTTCCGGAGTCAGTTCCGTGATCGGGCCCTGTCCGAGGAGCTCACCTTCCACATCGGGGACGATTACTTGGAGCGCAGCCGGCAGTTCGGATTCATGATCGGCGACCTCTCCACCTTCGATCTGATGGAGGCTCTGCGGGACGTGAAGGTGCCCACGCTGGTCCTTTACGGGGAGGACGAGCCCGGCGTGAGCATAGGCGGCGACGCCATTCGCGAGGCGATACCCCGCGCCCAGCGTGTGACCATTCCAGATACGGGACACTTTCCGTTCGTGGAGCAGCCCGAAGCTTTCCTGCACGCGGTTCGGGGTTTCCTCGCCCGTTAGGGGAGTCGCCTCACGTGTCTGTCTGGATGCTAGTACCAGGCCTCTGACAGATTCGCTGCTTGCGCCTATCGCCTAGCGCATAGGATGTTACTTCCGTCTGGACCCGGAGTGCGCCCATGTCCGATACCATCTCTCGTCTCAACGCAGCCCTGAAGGGCCGCTACACGATCGAGCGTGAACTGGGCGAGGGCGGCATGGGGGTCGTTTATCTGGCCCTGGACACCACTCTCCAGCGACGGGTCGCGCTGAAGTTCCTCCCCCCGGCCATGGCTGAAGATGCCATCGCGCGGGAGCGTTTCCACAGAGAGGCGCTCGCGGCCGCCGCTATCGATCATCCCTTTCTCTGTCAGATCCACGAGATCGGTGAAATCGACGGCGAGGCGTTCATTGCCATGGAGTACGTCGAGGGTCAGACACTTAGGGACCGCTTGAAGACGGGACCCCTTCCGCTGCCCGAAGCCCTACGCGTAGCGGAGGAGATCGCTGGAGCTCTGGCGGAGGCACACAAGAGAGGCATCGTCCATCGGGACATCAAACCCTCCAACATCATGCAGACCTCGGGCGGCCACGCCAAAGTCATGGACTTTGGCCTGGCCAAGTCGACGATGACCGGCGCCGACAACGAAGATGCTTGGAAAGACCTTCAGACCCTGACAGAGACCGGTACGACGCTGGGGACGACCGGCTACATGTCTCCGGAACAGATCGACGGAGCCTCCGGCGACGCCCGCTCCGACATCTTCGCGTTTGGGGTGGTTTTCTACGAGTTGTTGACCGGCAGCAATCCGTTCAAGAAGGCGACTCCGATCGCCACGATGTCGGCGATCGTGACGGAGGTTGCTCCTCCTCTCCGGGGACAAGTCGAGGGGGCTACGAGCGAGCTGGACGAGCTTCTCGCGCGCATGCTCGCCCGCAATCCGGATGAGCGAGTGCAGAGTGCGAGTGAGATCCGGGATGCCCTCCGTGATCTCCAGGAACATCGCGTAGAGCGGCGCGCCGGAAAGAAGCGAATGGTGGCCACGCTGGTGGGCATGACGGCCCTGCTCGTGGCCGTCGTAGCGTTCCTCCTTCCCTATCGCTCACGTCTGAACGTCGAACGGGCCAGGGCGACCATCCCCGAGATCGAGAGACTCACGGCTGCGGGCGACTATTTGACGGCCTCGGAGCTCGCTGCGGAAGCGGAGCGTTACCTCCCCGGGGACTCGGCGCTAGCGGCGCTACGGCCTGTCTTCATGGACGTGCTCACGGTCATCACGCGGCCCGAGGGGGCCCTGGTCTATCTCGAGCCGTTCGCCTTGGACGAGACCGAGGCCGCGGACGTGCGGCGCCTGATCGGTACGACTCCGATCCTGGACCTGGAACTGCCGAGAGGAGAGTACAGGGCTTCTCTCGAGATGACCGGCTTCCAAACCCTCCAACGTCTGGTCTCGAGCGAGCTGAACCGCGCAGAGGTGCGACTGGGCGTCGATCCGGCGGTCGGAATCGAAGCGACGATGAT
>JADFMD010000092.1 GCA_022564055.1 Gemmatimonadota bacterium | reverse complement strand
ACAGGGCCGTTTTCCCGGGTTCCGAGGGGCGCCGTCGCAGGGACGCGGTCGAGGCCTTTCTGGAGTACGCCCGGTCCGCGTTGGAGGATTCCGGGGTCGAAATGACCGTGGACGTCTTCGGGGCCACCACGTCCGCCCAGAGCGACGTGGGAATCGGCCAGTACTGGGAACGCTTTATCGGTTCCGTCGACGTGGCGCTTCCCATGGTCTATCCGTCTCACTACTGGGAAGGGAGCTTCGGCATCCAGGACCCGAACGGACACCCGTATGAAATCGTGCGGGCAGCGCTGGTGGCGGCAGTACAGCGCTCCAAGGCCGTCGAAGGCGCGGGGGCTACACGGCCCTGGCTCCAGGACTTTACGTTGGGTTCGCCCCGATACGAAGCGCCGGAGGTCCGCGCACAGATTCAGGCGACGTACGATGCCGGCATCGACGAGTGGTTGCTCTGGAATGCGTCGAGCCGTTATACCGAGAGCGCATTGGCGCCTGCGGATGGCTTTCCCCGTGGAGTGGAGCCGATGATGCGCGCCGGAGGACGGATCGTGCCCGTGTCCGAACGGTATTCGGCGATGGTGCTGGAAGCCGAAGAACGGGCGTTGGCCCGGGCCGTGGCCGACAGCATTGCGGCCACGGTGGTCGCCGACAGTCTCGCGGCTGTGGCCGACAGCTTGGCGGCCCATGCGGTCCTCGCTCCCTTTACGGACAGCTTGGTGGCCGAGGTGGGTAGAGTGGAGGCCGTGACCGGAATCCGACGCTAGTCGAACACCGCCGCGGCCCTCAGGCCACCGGCGTCCTCGCGAACTGCAGCTCGTGCAAGCGGGCGTAGAGCCCACCGAGCTCGAGCAGTTCCTCGTGGGTACCCTCCTCGCAGAGCCTCCCGTGGTGGAGAACCACGATGTGGTCGGCGCCGAGGATCGTCGACAGTCGGTGGGCGATCACCATGGAGGTCCGGCCGGCCATGAGCTCCTTGGTGGCTTCCTCGATTTTGGCCTCGATCTCCGAATCGACCGAGCTCGTGGCCTCGTCGAGCACCAGGACCCGAGGATCGAATGCGAGCGCACGCGCGAAGGACACGAGCTGGCGTTCCCCGACCGACAGGGTCGCTCCGCGTTCGCCTAGCTCCTGTTCGTACCCCTTGGGCAGGCGCTCGATGAAGGGCGCCGCGCCGATCCGCTCGGCTGCTTCCCGCACCCGCTCCTCCGAGATGTCCTCGGCCCCGAGCCGGATGTTATGGGCCACGTTCTGGCTGAACAGGAAAACGTCTTGGAGCACGAGGCCGATGTGCTCGCGGAGCTCGTTGAGCCGTAGACGTTCGATCGGCTGGCCGTCGAGGAGGATCTGGCCGCGCTGAGGCTTATAGAAACGCATGAGAAGGTGAATGATCGTCGTCTTTCCGGCCCCCGTGTGGCCTACGATTGCCAGGCGCTCGCCTGGCGCGGCGCGGAAGCTGACGTCCTTCAGGACCCAGTCCCAATTCCCGTCGTCGTCGGAGCCGTTTTCGGCGCTGTGGTGGACCCCGTCGTCAGCTCCATCGTCTTCGGTGCCGTCCTCAAGCCGCTTTCCGTACGCAAACCACACACCCCGGAACTCGATCTCGCCGCGCACCGGCAGCTCCAAAGCCACCGGATCCGGCGGGTCCGCGATATCGATCTCGCGGTCGATCAACTCGAAGATTCTTTCGGACGAAGCCATGGCCGACTGAAGCAGGTTGTACTTCTCCGAGAGATCCTGGATGGGGCGAAAAAAGCGGCGGGCGTACTGGATGAAGGCGGCCAACACACCCACGGTTACCGTGCCCTCGAGCAGGGTGGCGCCCCCCCTCCAGATGATCAACGCCAGCGCGATGGCGGTGAAGAGCTCGATGACCGGGAAGAAGAGCGCGTAGTAGGTGATCGAGCGGAGGTGGGCCTCCAGGTAGTCCTGGTTGATTTCGGCGTGACGTCGCGCGTCATGCTCCTCCCGGTTGAAGAGTTTGACCACCATGATCCCGGTGATGCGTTCGTGGAGGTACGCGTTGATGCGCGCCAGCCGAACACGAATGTCCCGGTAGGCGTTGCGCAGCTTCGCCCGAAAGAGGAAGGCCGTGAGCAGCACGAACGGCAGAACGCTGAAGGTGATCAGCGCGAGCCTCCAGTCCATGTAGAGCATGGCGCTCAGGATGAAGGCGAGTGTAAAGAGGTCTCCAAACACCGCGACCACGCCTGAACTGAAAAGCTCGTTCAGCGTCTCGACGTCGCTGGTGATGCGGGTCATGAGGCGGCCCACTGGATTTCTGTCGTAGAAGCGCAAGTCGAGGCGCTGGAGCTTGCGAAAGATTTCCGTGCGTAGGTCGTACATGACCCGCTGGCCCAACCAGGTCGTGAGGACGGTCTGGCCATACATGAGAGCGACCCCGGCCACGACCGATGCGAGGTACGCGCCGGCGAGTGCCGCGAGCAGGGACGCATCGCGGTTGGGGATCACCTCGTCTATGGCGATCTGCGTCAGCCAAGGCCCGACGACCTGAAGAAGCGACGCGGCCAAAAGGATCGAGATCGCAAGCGCGACCGGCCATTTGTAGGGACGCAGGTATTCGAGAAGCCGCTTCATCAGGCGGGCGTCGTACGCCTTTCCGAGTGCCTCTTCTTCCTGGGGCTCGCCCTGCGCTGGAGCCACTTCGCGCTCCCTGGAACGGGTTGTGATGATGGTGATGACCACGCTGGCCGGCCGCTGCGGCCTACGACGGTGCTCTACGACGTTCGCGTGGGCGTCGGGCTACCCGTTGCCTGGGGACGTGTTCCGGGGAAAGCGCCGTTGCGCTGCCCTCGGATTGCTGTGCTATTCCGAACATGGACGATTGGATTCGCATTCGAGGCGCGCGCCAGAACAACCTCAAGAATCTGGACATCGACCTGCCGAGGCGAGCCCTCACCGTGATCACCGGGCCGTCGGGCTCCGGCAAATCCTCGCTGGCTCTGGACACGCTGTTCGCGGAGGGTCAACGCCGGTACGTCGAGTCGCTCTCCACCTACGCGAAACAGTTTCTCGAGCGCATGGAGAAACCCGATGTGGACTCGGTCGAGGGGATCTCGCCCGCCGTGGCCATCGAGCAGAAGAACCCCACCAAGTCCAGTCGGTCCACGGTGGGCACCGCAACCGAGGTCTACGACTACCTCCGACTGCTTTGGGCGCGGGTGGGCCGCACCTACTGCCCGGAGTGCGGGGACGAGGTGCGTCCCGACTCCGTGACGAGCGCCGTCGGTCGCGTTCTCACCCTGCCCGAGGGCACACCGATCCAGGTGACCTTCCCGTTGAAGCTTTCGGGCCGTGTGAAACATGCGCTCGTGGTCGAAAATCTCAGGGCGATGGGGTTCGTGCGGGTCCTCGCGGGCGGAGTCATGGTCGATCTGGGTGAGGAAGGCGCGGAGAGCGTAGCCCACGTCGGCTTGGATCTCACGGATGTGCCGGAGGCGCTCGTCGTCGTGGATCGCCTGAAGACTTCTCCCGAGGACCGCGATCGCCTAGCCGACTCGCTGAGCACGTGCTTCGTGGAGGGGGAGGGAGAGGCCATCGTGCTGGTCCACGGGAGCGGGGGCGTGCCCGCGGCGGCAGATGGCGATGGCTCGGGTGGCGGCCCGAGCTCCCGGGAGGCCACCTCCCGCTCGGAGGTCACGGACCGCCTGGCGTTCACCGAACATTTCCGCTGCCCTGAGCACCCGGACATCGAATTTTTCGAGCCGACGCCCCAGCTGTTTTCTTTCAACAACCCGTACGGATCGTGCCCGTTGTGTACCGGATTCGGCGCCACACTGGATTACGACGTCGATCTCGTCGTTCCGAACCCCGGCCGCTCCCTCGACGACGGCGCGGTCGATCCCTGGTCCAAACCCCGTTATCGACGGGAGCGGGCCAAGCTGCGCACCTTCACCCTGGAGCGGGGCGCATCGCTCTATAGCCCATGGGCCGAGCTTCCCGAGGATTTCCGGGAGGCGATCCTCTTTGGTGCGGAGGGTTTCAAAGGGGTGATCCCCTTTCTGGTCAGGCTGGAGCGGAAGCGCTACAAACAGTACATCCGCATGTTTCTCCGCCAGTACCAAAGCCCGCAAAAATGCCGCGACTGCGGCGGAGCACGGATCCGGCCGGCGGCGCTCAACATCAAGATCGGGCAACGCTCGATCGACGAGGTGAGTGCGCTCCCGATCGAGGACTTGCAGGGTTGGGTCGCGGCCCTCGAGCTGAGTGACATGGAGGCGCAGATCGCCGAGACCATCGTCCGGGAGCTGAGCGCTCGCCTGGCCTTTCTTGTCGATGTGGGCCTCGGATACATCTCCCTGGACCGGCAGATGCGGACCCTCTCGGGCGGTGAGGCCCAGCGCATCAATCTCGCCAACTCGCTGGGCGCTCGGTTGGTGGATACGCTGTACGTGCTCGATGAGCCGACCGTGGGTTTGCACCCCCAAGACACGTCGGCCCTCCTGACCCTTCTGGGGCAACTGCGCGACGCGGGAAACTCCGTGGTGGTGGTCGAGCACGATCCCCTCGCCATCCGCGCAGCCGATCACGTTCTCGAGCTGGGCCCGGGCTCGGGCGACAAGGGTGGAAGTATCGTCTTCGAGGGTTCGCCTGAGGAGCTCGCTGAAGCCGACAGTGCTACGGGACGATACATCTCGGGACGGTCCGAGATCCCGGTTCCCGAGAAGCGAAGGCGGGTGGACGGAGACAAGCTCAGCCTCACGGGTTGCCGCCTCCACAACCTCGAGGGTGTCGATGTCGTGATTCCGCTCGTGGCCCTGACCGTCGTGACCGGAGTGTCGGGATCCGGTAAGTCGACGCTGGTTCACGATATCCTTTACCGGGCCTTGGAGCGGGAGTTGAAGGGCGGTGACACGAGTGCCAAGGAGCACCTCGGGGAGGCGATTGGCGAGGTCGGATCCCTCGAGGGAGCCGGCATGCTCGATCGGGTCGTTCTGGTGGACCAGTCCCCGATCGGGCGGACACCGCGATCCAACCCGGTGACCTACATCAAGGCGTGGGATGAAGTTCGGAAGCTGTTTGCATCCCAGCCGCTCGCCCGGGAGCGGGGGTACAGCGCGGGCGCCTTCTCATTCAACGTACAGGGTGGCCGGTGCGAGGTGTGCAAGGGGGCCGGGTCACTCGAGATCGAAATGATCTTCATGGCCGACGTCTACGTCGAGTGCGACGCCTGCAGGGGCACGCGCTACCGCACCGAGATGCTGGACGTGCGTTTCAAGGGGCGCAACGTGGCGCAGGTTCTGGACATCACGGTCGACGAGGCGATCCGCTTCTTTATCCGTCAGGACCGGCTGGGGCGGATTCTGTGGCAGCTCCAGCAGGTCGGTCTCGGATATCTCAAGCTCGGACAGCCGGCCACGACCCTGTCCGGCGGCGAGGCCCAACGGCTCAAGATCGCCCGGGAGCTGGCGGGGGCGTCCGGTAAGAAGGGGCGCAAACTCTACATCCTGGACGAACCCACGACCGGCCTCTCGGGCGACGATGTGAGGAAGCTCCTCCAGGTGCTGAACCGCTTGGTGGATGCGGGAAACTCCGTGGTCGTGATCGAGCATAACCTGGAGGTGGTCAAAGCCGCGGATTGGGTCATCGACCTGGGGCCGGGGGCGGGCGCCCAGGGGGGACGGGTGGTGGCGATGGGGCGTCCCGAGGACGTGGTGGCCGTTCCTGAAAGCGCGACCGGACGGTATCTCGCCGAGGTGCTGGCCGGGGCCGGAGGTGGGGTGGTGGGCCGGGCGGTAGGCGGGGCGGCGGGCCCGGCCGCGGTTGGCGCGCCGGGCCGAGCTGCGGATGGACTGGCTCGCTGAAATGCCGGTAGCGATCTCGGTCCTTCTCCCGGTGCGCGATGCCGCGCCCTACCTACCCGAGTGCATCGCATCGCTTCGTGCCCAGACATTCGAGGACTTCGAGGTGCTCGCCATCGACGACGGCTCGACCGACGAGAGCCCGCAGCTTCTTTCGGCGTGGGCCACCGAAGACTCCCGGGTCAGGCTTGTGCGCCAGGCGCCACGGGGCATCGTACACGCGCTCGAGGCGGGGCGGGCGCGTGCCCGAGGCCGTTATCTAGCGCGCATGGATGCGGATGACATCGCCGACCCCGATCGTTTCGCCGAGCAGCTCGCGCTGTTGCAGGGGCGGCCCGACTTGGCCGGGTGCGGTGCGGGTGTCCGGTACTTTCCCAGGGCCGAAGTGCGAGGCGGAGGTCGACGTTACGAGGATTGGATCAACGCCATTCGCACGCCGGAGGACGTGGAACGAAACCTGTTCATCGAATGCCCGCTGGCGCACCCCACCTTCTTCCTGAGGGCGGACATCGTGGCGCAGGTTGGCGGGTACGTGGAGCGGGGGTGGCCGGAGGACTATGATTTGCTGCTCCGGCTGTGGCGATCGGGGGCTCGGCTTGCGGCGGTCGATCGGGTGCTGTTGCAGTGGCGGATTCGAGGCGACCGGACGTCGGTTTGGCACGAGTCCTACACGCCCGAGGCCTTTCGGCGCTGCAAGGTCCACTACCTGCTCGACACGCTGGTCCGGGACCGCGATGGAGTGGTGATCTGGGGAGCCGGACCGATCGGAAAGGCGTTTGCACGGGAAATTCAGGCGCAGGGCGGGACCGTTCGGGCCTTCGTCGAGCTGGATCCACGGAAGATCGATCAGCGCATTTACGGGGCCCCCGTCATTTCGGCGGCCAGGGTCGACGAATACCGGGACAGCTTCTCGGTGGCGGCCGTTGGCCAGGAGGGTGCCCGAGGGCGGATCAGGGCCGCGCTCGAAACGGCCGGTTGGCAGCCGGGCACGGACTTCGTAGCTGTGGCCTAGCGCGATAGCTGTAGCCTAGCGCGTTGCCCCGCCTCCGAGTGGGGTAGCTCCCCACCGCCACTGTCCGGCAAAATTTGGTGTGTGACCTTTTCGCCGGATGAATCGTCTAAAGGGCAAGCTTGGGAAATCGTCCCAGGCCGGACCCGTGCGATCTGGCCGCCCTCCGCTTTAACGAAGGGATCCAGATTGGCCTCTCAATGGTTAGGTGGGTCCCGGGGTTGAAGGGCCGCCATTCGGTGGCCTTGAAGGAGTGTGAGGGCAGAGCGATGTTGAAAGTGGGTGGGGCTTCCTTGGCACATTGGATCAGTTGGCCAAAGACCATGAGTGAACAGCCTTCAAAGCTGGTGTCCTTCATGGCGGAGCTGCGGCGCCGCCATGTGTTCCGGGTGGCCGTGGGCTACGCGGCCGTCGCCTTCGTGGTGCTGCAGCTCAGTGAGATCGTGCTCCCCGCCTTCTCCGCCGAGTGGGCTCTTCAGCTCGTGGTGGTGTTCGTGGTTCTGGGGTTTCCCGTCGTCATGGTGCTCGCCTGGGTTTTCGATATCACCTCCGACGGTATCCGCGTAACCGACGCTCGGGGTGGTGATGGCGGGATCGACGCCCCGTCGACGGGTATTCTCCCTCGTCTGGCAATCATGGCCGTGACATTGCTCTCGGTCGGCGTGGTTGGCTCTTGGTGGGTCCTGAACACCGTTCCGGGCACCGAGGAGGTCGACACTGCGCTGCGGCCGTCGGTAGTTCCTGTGGCCTACGATCCGGCGCAACCGATCCGTTCTCTCGCCGTCCTCCCGTTCGAGAATTTCTCCGAGAACCCGGAACAGGACTACTTCGCTGCAGGCATGCACGAGGCGTTGATCGAACGCCTGAGCCAGCTTCCGGAAATTCGGGTGGTTTCACGCACGTCCGTGGCACGGTACGCAACCACAGACCTGACCCTTCCCGAAATAGCCCAGGAGCTCGGTGTCGAGGCGATCGTGGAGGGTTCGGTGTTTCGTGCGGGCGATGAAGTCCGTATCACCGTTCAGCTGATCCATGGAGCGAGCGACACCCATATCTGGGCAAGGAGCTACGAACGCAGCTTCTCGGACATCTTGGCCCTTCAGAGGGAGGTGGCCACCGCCATCGCCGAGGAGATCAAGGGAGAGCTGGCGACCGACGCCGATATGCCCATGCTCTCCTACACACCGGTGAGTGAAGTACCGGGGGCGAACGAGGCCTACATGAGGGCCCGCTTCGAACAGTCCCACGAGACGTTGGACGGTTTGCTGGCCGCCATCGAGCACTACAGTCAGGCGCTGCAGGCGGACCCGGAATTCGCGGGTGCGTATGCCGGCCTCGCCGGTGTTGAGGTGATGCTCGGCATGTCTCAGCCAGCGGATCCCACCGAGTCTCTGGCGCGGGCACGGGTCATCGCCTTGAAGGCGTTCGAGATCGATCCGGAGCTTCCTGAGGCCCACGACATTCTGGCGCTCATCCATGAGCATTTCGAGGGGGAGGTATTCGGCCCATCAAGCGGAAACGAGGCGCTGAAGCGCTTGACCGAGGTTCGCATCGTTCGCAAGCCGGGGAGCGAGAGTGTCGGTGCGGGCGTCGGGGGTGAGGTAAGCGGGGGCGTCGGGGTGGCCGCCGAAGATTCCATCATCGTCATCTCGGTGGATCCGGCTCTTCTCTCGAGCTCGGGCGCCTTCAGGCGTGACTCGACATCGATCTTCGAGAGCTTTACGCAGATAGGCCGGCAACTCCGGGCGGCGTCCGCAGGATGGGCGACCCGGAGCGAACGGTTGGCCTCCATGGATCCGGCCCGCGTGGTCTTGGCGGCTCAGCAGTTCAAGGCGGCGGGACGTACACAGGCCGCCGTCGACCTGCTCGGCGCGCTCTGCGAGCGCTCTCCGGAGCACGAGGAGGCGTGGGAGGCGCTCGAGCTCATCTACGCATCCACCGGGGATTATGGACAGATTCTCGAAATGAGAAGGATGTGGGTCGAGCATGGCGGGGGTGACGCCGAATCGGTCGACCGGCTCGACGAGCAGCTGCGTTCCGAAGGCGCCGAGGGGTATTGGGAGTGGCGTTTGGACGTTCTCGAGAACCGCGTCTTTGACGGAGAGAATGTCTCACCGGTGTATTTGGCGGCTGCGCAGGCGGCTCTCGGGAACACCGAAGATGCATTGGCTTCTTTGCGGAACGCGGTTCGGGCCCGAGACCGACGTTTGATGTCCTTGAGAACGGACGCGGTTTGGGATGTGTTGAGGTCCGACCCCCGCTTTTCTTCCCTTCTGCGGGGTATTGTCAACGCACGCCCGCGAAGAGGAGTCCGGCCCCAGATCGGGCCGTCTCCCTAGGGTTTGTAAGAGGGCCGCTTTTTCGTTAGTTTTCAACGACTTAGCCCCGTTGCACCACCCCTTCGCGGAGTCTTTTTGAGGCGCTTCCCCGAACTCTGGAACAACGGTTCTCTCACGTCCGGCAACGCCCTCGGTGCCGGCACCTTTTGCGTCACAGTCACCCACCTGACGCGACGGCTTCTTCCCAAGGCTGATTGATGGCAGACGACGAACTCCACCTGGGTGGAGCGAAGGTTCTCGAACGTCTTCTAGAGGACGAGATGCGCGAGTCGTTCATCGACTACTCGATGAGCGTCATCGTACAGAGAGCGCTCCCCGACGTACGCGATGGCTTGAAGCCGGTTCACAGGCGCATCCTGTATGCGATGGGCGAGCTCGGGCTCAGCCCCGGGCGGGGTTACAAGAAATCGGCCACGGTGGTCGGCGACGTCCTGGGAAAGTACCACCCCCACGGCGACTCCTCCGTGTACGACTCCATGGTCCGGATGGTCCAGGATTTCTCGCTGCGTTATCCACTCGTCGACGGCCAGGGGAATTTCGGATCCATCGACGGAGATTCTGCGGCGGCGTACCGATACACCGAGGCCCGCCTGACCGCTCTTGCGATGGAGCTTCTCGAGGACATCGAAAAGGAGACGGTCGCCTTCACGCCCAACTTCGATGGGCGCCTGGAAGAACCGACCGTGCTCCCGGGAAAGGTGCCGAACCTGCTCATCAACGGTAGTTCGGGGATCGCCGTGGGAATGGCGACCAACATTCCGCCCCATAATCTTCGGGAGATCCTCGCGGCTGCGACGGCGCTGATCGAGGATCCCGAGCTCTCGCAGGAGCGCCTCGAGCAACTCGTGACCGGGCCGGACTTTCCGACGGGTGGGTTCATCTGTGGCCGGACGGGCATCGAAGATGCCTACCGAACCGGCCGGGGCCGGATCGTCATGCGCGCCCGCGCCGTGATCGAGGATTTTGATGAGTACTCCGAGCGCATCGTGGTGACGGAGATCCCGTTCATGGTCAACAAGTCCCGCCTCATGGAGCAGATCGCGCAGCTCGTGCGGGACAAGAAGCTGACCGAAATCCGTGACATGCGTGACGAATCCGACCGAGACGGGCTCCGCATCGTAATCGAGCTCAAGAGGGACGCCATTCCGCAGATCGTCTTGAACCGGCTGTACAAACATACGCAGATGCAGTCGACCTTCGGCACGATTCTGCTGGCCCTCGTCGACGGCGTGCCTCGCGTTCTTACGCTCCGGCAGATGCTGGAGTACTTCATCGAGCACCGTCACGTTGTGGTCGTACGCCGCACAACGTTCGACCTCAAGAAGGCCGACGAGCGAGCCCACATCCTCGAGGGTCTCAAGATCGCGGTCGACAATATCGACGAGGTGATCAAGATGATCCGGGGCTCGCGGGACGCCGAGATCGCGTCGGAGCGCCTGCAGGAAGCCTTCGAGCTGTCGGAGCGCCAAGCGAAGGCCATCCTGGACATGCGGTTGGCCCGGCTCACCGGGCTGGAAATGGAAAAACTCGACAGCGAGCTCGCCGCCCTGCGTATCACGATCGAGGATCTCCAGGGGATTCTGGAGAGCCGCGATCGCAGGATGGCGATCCTCACCGAGGAGTTCGTGGCGCTCGACAAGAAGTACGGCGACGATCGGCGAAGCGAGATCGTCGGGGACGCCTCTTCCTTGGAGGTGGAGGATCTCATCCCGGACGAAGAGATGGTCATCACGGTCTCGCGCCAGGGTTACGTGAAACGGACCGAGGTCGACACCTACCGTGCCCAGAGGCGTGGGGGACGTGGATTGCAGGGGATGGGCACCAAGGAGGAGGACTGGGTGGAGCACCTCTTCGTGGCATCTGCCCACGAATACCTGATGATTTTCACTCGCTCGGGCCGGTGCCATTGGTTGAAGGTGTGGCAGGTCCCGCCGTCCGGGCGGCATTCCCGCGGAAAACCGATCGTGAACCTCCTGAACATCGATCCGTCCGACGAGATCGCTTCGGTGGTTCCGGTCCGCGAGTTCTCGGAGGACCGCTTTCTCCTGTTTTGCACCCGCGGCGGAAAGATCAAGAAAACGGCGCTATCCGCATACGGAAATGTGCGCGCGGTGGGCCTGATCGGGATCAACATCCGTGAGGGGGACGAACTCATCGATGTTCAGGTCACCGGCGGTGACGATGAGGTGATCCTCGCGACGCGCAACGGCCTTGCGATTCGCTTCCGCGAGTCGGACACACGTGTGATGGGTCGGGTCGCGGAGGGGGTCCGGGGCATCCGTCTGGGTAAAGATGACCAGGTGGTCGGCATGGTGGTGGTGTCGCGCGACCAAGGGACCCTG
>JADFMD010000214.1 GCA_022564055.1 Gemmatimonadota bacterium | reverse complement strand
CGATGCGTGGACGTTCACGCTGACACCCGAGATCGAGGCCAACGGCGAGACACGCGTCGAGTACCGCGTTCGTGTTCGCTGGTGCTGAGTCGAGGCGACGGTCTACCTGTTTCCCGGCGGCGCCAGCGAGACATGAAGGTGGTCCGCGGTTCCGACGTGCCGGAGCGTTCTGAAACCCAGCAGCCTGAAATACGCAACCATCGTCAGGTTCTTCCACGGGGCACGCCCGACGGTGCGGAGATCGACGGCGTGGACGTACCCGCTTGGTTGGGGGAAGTAAAGGAGCGAGTTGTCCAAAGGGGGGGAGCCCCATGCGCCAGGGAACTTTTCTGGCAGGTGAGTGATTTAGTCGGATAGAAGAGGCCCAAGCCCACATGATCTCATTATGATCTCGTTTCAACCACGTCGCCTGGCGACGGTCGGCCTGTTATCGGCGTTCACACTGCTCGGTTGTTCCGAGGGAGATCCGACAGGCAACGCCGACGAGGAGCTCGGCATGGTCTATCTGCCGACCTGCAACCTCAATCCACTGTACTTCTCCCTGACCGCCGCCGCAAAGGATGCTATCCCCGCCCTCAGTAACCCCGATTGGGTCACCGCTGATCATCCGACCAAGCTCTCGTTCTTAGGCGACTCGGACCGCGTGGTGGGGTTCATCGTGGACGGGCAGGCCTACGCTGTTCCGATCAACCTCCTCTGGTATCACGAGATCGCGAACGCGACTTTCGAGACCGCCAGCGGCGCCCTGGACCTTGCGATTACGTACTGCCCCCTGACCGGGTCATCGATAGTTTTCGATCGAGCACCTGCCGGGGGAGCCGAGTTCGGTGTATCCGGACTTCTGTACCAGAGCAACCTGGTCATGTACGACCGCAACACAGAGGAATCGCTCTGGCCTCAGATGATGGGGGAGGCTCAGTGTGGACCGGCGCTAGGAACGACGCTCCCCGTCTTTTCATCCATCGAGATGAGATGGGACGGATGGACCAGTCTCTACCCCGGCACCCGCGTCTGGGGCAGCCCGACTGAGAGCGGTGCGGGCTACGATATCAATCCGTACCAGGGCTATGACGCGCCAAACAGCGACTTCGTGTTTCCCATGCCTCCGATCAGCTCCTCCCTCCCTCCCAAGCAGGTAGTGCTGGGGATCGGGGGAGGCACCAGTTGGGCGTTCTCCTTCAGCTCGCTTGAGGAGTTCGCTCCGATGGCGGCGATCGCGCGGACCTTCGGAACAACCCCGGGGGTGATGTTGTGGGACCGTAGCCGTCGGGCCGCATCGGCATACAGCCGTGACGTCGGGGGCAACCTGCTGACCTTCAGGACGGGGAGCGACGACATCTTCGACATCGAGACCGGAACGCGCTGGACTGTGGACGGGCTCGCTGTCGAGGGACCGCTCGCGGGAACGCGCCTCGACAGGGTAGGGCAGCAGATGTACGGGGCCTATTGGGCCGCGTGGAACGCGTTCTTTCCTAACGGACGGATCTGGGGGCAGGACATGCCAGCGGGGATTACTCCATGAGACTCACTCCAAGACCGCTTGCGGCGTTGACGGTAGCGATCTTCTCGGCCTCCGCTTCTGCAGCGGCTCAGTCCATCTGCAGTGCCCCGCACTCGGCGCCATCCCTTTCCACGTCTGGGTCGATCTCGACCTTGCATCCAGGAAACGGATGGGTTCTGGCGACCTTCCAGCGGGTGCGATCCAACGAACTCTACAGCTCTGACGGCACGCCGCTGCGGTTCATCGGGAACGGCGAGGCGGCCACAACATCGGTTTTTCTTACGGGAGCCATCGGCGTCATGTGGGGAGTCGAGCTTTGGGCACAAGTCCCCGTACACGCGCTCAACTTCGACGACGTGACTGGAACCCGCGAGCGCACGGGCCTGGGCGATCCTCGCGTCTCCCTGCGCGTCGGATCGGAGCTCTTCACCGACGATATCTGGCCGATCTCGGTACGGGCGGGCATCAAGTTCCCGGGCTCGGAATTTCCGATCGACGTGAGCGTGCTCCCTCTTACTGAAGGACAGATGGACTACGAGGTGGCCGTGGAGTCGGGGTGGTCGTTCGGTAGCCTCCCGCTCTATGCGCTCGGTTGGGTCGGCTATCGATGGCGCACGGAGGACGCCGCGTCCGAGATCAAGCCGGGTAACGAACGTTACGCCCACCTGGGGTTGGGCGGCCTCCTGGGAAGTGTACGTCTGGAAGTGGCCCTCGACGCCCTCGACGGGGAGGCCCCTTCTCGCAGTGGGCTCGTGCTTCCCGTGAGCGCTCGACGTCTGCTACAGCTCACCCAACCATCGGCTGGTCCGTCGGAGCCGGCTCCCTCGAGCTCGGCGCACAGATTCCCCTCTCGGGCCGGAACCTTCCCACGGGTTCCGGAGTCAGCATCGGATATCTGTTGCCCTGGGGCACGCTCTGATGGGTTTCAGCCGAGGAGGGTTGCTGGTCTGCCTCGCCTTTCTGGTCGCTCCGCCGGGGCCGGGCTGGCTACGATCGACGCTCCGAGCCCAGGAGCCGGTCGATCTCGACTCGCTAGGTTATCCGCGGGGCGAAACAGGCGCCCCGGTCACAATCGTCGAATTCGGAGACTTCGGGTGCCCCGCTTGCGCGGAATTCGCGATCCAAACCTGGGCCGACTTCCACAGCGAGTTCATCCAGACCGGGATCGTTGCTTGGAGGTTCGTCCCCTTTGTTCTGGGCTCCTTCCGCAACTCACAGGGGGCCGCAACCGCAGCGGAGTGTGTGGCAGACCTCGCGCCTGAGGCCTTCTGGACGATGCACCACGTGCTCTACGAAAGACAGGCGGACTGGAATCGGAGGCGCCGGCCGAAGGAAGAGCTGAGAAGTCTCGCTGAGGGAGTAGGGGTCGACGGCGACGCCTTCGACGGCCCGCTAGACGACCTGTACCCCTTCAAGCAGACCGACGCATGGACGGATGCGCCAACAGGGCGCCCGACTGGTCGAAGACCGCCATCAACGCGGGGGCAGAGACGACGTGGCTGGAGTCGTCCGCTAATATAGGAGCTACCTAGTGTAGTGTTTCATTAATAC
>JADFMD010000213.1 GCA_022564055.1 Gemmatimonadota bacterium | reverse complement strand
GCCGCCCTGTGCACCCGTTCCCAAGGTAACAAGCGGGCGAGTGGCGATCTACAGCGCTCCACCCCCGTACGATGGGCGCCGCCGTCCGGTCAGTTTCCGAGCGGTTCACTGGGGGACGCCCCTCTTGCCATCATGCCCACCGCGCCCACCACCCCGAGGGCCCCCAGCACCGACTGGGCGACGTCGACCTCGAGCGTACGGGGAAGACGCCCTCAGTCGGGTTCCGGCAGGATACGTCAGACTACGTAGCAGGCGAGCGCAGATGACGTACCCCGGTGATGGCTTGCGCCCCATGGCCCGCTCGTAAGATGTTGACTCAGGTCTGATCCCGGAGTGCGCCATTTTCGATCACGACGGAGCGAGCGTCGGAAGATGAAAGGTGAGTACCTGCTCGTAGTTTTCTTCGTCGGCCTGATGCCCGGTCCGCTGGCAGGTCAGGACGCCGTAGTGCTGAGCCAGCAAGCTTGCGAGGCCGGCGACATGCAGGCCTGCGACGATCTCGGACTTAGGTACGAGTCCGGGTTGGACGTCACTCAGGATTTGGCGCGTGCCGTCGGCCTCTTTCAAAGGGCCTGCGACGGTGACCTGATGCTCGGCTGCAACCACCTCGGGAGTATGTACAGGACGGGCGCGGGGGTCGTGCAGGACCTTGGCACCGCGGTGAGTCTCTACCAGCGAGCTTGCGACGGCGGAATGATGGAGAGTTGCGCCAACCTCGCGATCAGTTATGAGCGTGGCGATGGCGTCACGGCGGACGTCGCAACCGCGGCCAGCCTCTACCGGCGAGCCTGTGAGGCCGGCGTGACGTGGACCTGCAGCCGCACCGGGATCGTGGATGGGCCTGTCGCAGGAGTTGCTTCGGCTAGTGGATTTCGCATCGCCACCTTGGTCGTGGATACGGAGACCAGCGACCCACTCGGCGAGGCGATCGTGGAACTGCCGGAGCTCGGAATTCGGGTGATCACCGACGGGTCAGGTCGAGTCGAGTTCGGAGAACTCCCTAGGGGGCGCCATGCCATAAAGGTAGAACGGGTCGGTTATCTGGTCATGGAGGGTGTGCTGTTGGTTCCGGGCGTCCGAGAAGTCATGGATCCCCCTCGATCAGATTACCCTCGGCAACCTGCAAGCTCCGGGGCGGGTCGTCGGTCGGGTCATGGAGGGAGGCAGAGAATACGGGGTGTCTGACGTGGGTATCACCTTACTGACCTCTCCACCCGTCAGTACACTCAGTGACGGACAAGGGCGGTTCAGTCTCACCGATGTGGAGCCTGGGTTGGTGGAGGTCCGGTTCGAGCGACTGGGTTACGCCGCCCGCACGGCCACAGTGATCGTGCAACCTGATGGAACGGTCGAAATCAACGCCTCGATGTCCGCCCAACCGATCGAGCTCGAACCGATCGCGGTGGTGGTCCGCTCCCGCCGTCTCGAACGGAACGGATTCTACGAGAGGGGCCATTTGGGTGACCAGCTCACACGGAGCGAGATCGTCGCGCTCAGCCCCATAGTCGTATCCAGCCTTTTCCGGGGCCTTTTTCGGACGAGCGTGATGATACGCCAGCGGCTGGACGGCACGCCGTACCTCACAGGACGGCGGGATTGTGAACTACGAGTCTACCTGGACGACTTTCCGATGGACGATTGGGATTTCGACTCGATCCCCCCCGACTGGCTCGAGGGGATGGAGGTCTACCAAGGACTGTTCGTGCCCCCGCGGTACTATCCGGATTGCGGCGTCCTACTCCTCTGGACCAAGCTTGACTGAGTTCAAGGTCGAGCTCCGCGGCTGAACCTGCCCCGTCCTGCGATCGCCGAGGAGCCCGCGGTCGAGACCTTGCCACGCACCGGGGTCGAGCCTGAAGACGTTTAATTGAAGGGTCCGCCCAGAACGAGTCGGAAGGCCGAAACGTCGCTTCCGACGCGATAGCTCATGCCGATCCTGGGTATCGTAAGCCCCAGGACCTTCCACGGAGTAATCGTTCCGAATGTGACGCCGAACTCGAATTGCACGTCGACCGAGAGCTGCTCGCCGAAGAAGCGAATGAGCTCAGGACTCACGAAGTAGAGGTAGCTCATGACGAACAGCCCGCCGTCCACCTGGTGGCCTCCGAGGGAGAAGCCGAGCGAGTGCCTTACGTCCAAGCCTGACTCCAGGGCTCCAAAGTCATCACCGAACTCGAAATCGGACGTCGCGTATCCGGTGTAGAACAGACGGTTCCCCACGTACAGATCGACGGTCCGCCAGTCGAAGGTCGCCAGGCTGCGAACGCCCCCGGCGAAGATGTAATTGAGCTCACGGACCGAGAAATCAAGACCGGCGCCCGCAGCGGCGAAGGGCATGAGCTGCCAATTTTCAGTGAGGGGAACCTCGAAGCGAAACTCCGGCACGAGCGCAAGCGTCGCCAACTTGTCGGGGAGGCCGGACTCGAGCACGTCACTCAGCTTGAAGTTGTAGAAGCCGAAAGTGACGGGGATTCGCAACTGCAAGCCCCAGCCATCGTTCACCAGAGAACGAAGGGTGAAGGACCCTCCAACTCGGTAGACCTGGACGGTGCCGCCCGAGGACTTGTAGATGCCGGAGCCGAGTTGGCTCGAGAAAGCGTAGTTCGCCTGCGATTCCTCCGCTCCGGGGCTGGCCTCCTGAGCGAAGGCGGATTGATCACAGGCAAGGAGGCCGACGACGGAAAGCGCCCCGCCCCACCCGCGTCGAACAAGTGAAGTCCCACGTCTGCTCATGGCGAGCGGTGCCTCCGGGTTTGATGTCGGGGGAAGGCTCCAACCATCAGGAGGCGCCTCCGATGAAGCGATCCGCAGCGCCCTAGAACACGATCGGCGACACCACCAGGTTCTCGATGAGGAACTCCATCATCCGGTCCTGATTCAGGCTCGAATGCCCGCGGTCCGGGCCCACCTGTACCTCGAAGCTCTTGCCGGCCTGCTGTAGCGCCTTGATGAGCTGCATGGTGTTCGTCGAGTGGACGTTGTTGTCCGCGGTCCCGTAGTAGAGCATCAGGCGCCCTCTCAGATCGGCGGCGTAGGTCATCGCCGAGCCGGCGTCGTACCCC
>JADFMD010000212.1 GCA_022564055.1 Gemmatimonadota bacterium | reverse complement strand
AAGACGAAAGGTTGGCCTCACTCGGGCGGGCATGTACGCTGAGCTTCTCAAGGTTCTGCGGCGCCCAACTCAAGGAGACCAACCATGTACGTCGCAGGAATCGACGCTCACGCAACGTATTCAGTGACGTGTGTAGTGAGCAAGGAAGGACGACTGGTATCGGGACCAACGCGGATCAAGAACGCGGATGCAGATCAACTCAGTGAGCTCCTCGAGGCGTATCGGCCTCTGGAGGTCGTCGTGGAGACCAGTCCGGCGTGGCCGTGGCTGTTCGATCGACTCCACGGCAACGGTGTGCACTTCGTGCTCGCCCATGCGAAGCGACTCAGGGTCATCGCCGGGTCGAACTACAAGAGCGACGATATCGACGCGGAACTACTGGCGCGTATGCGACTCGCTGGCCTCATCCCCGAGGTCCATCCGAAGTCCGTCGAGCAGCGAGGACATGCGGTCCTTCTGCGCCACCGAGCCCGGCTGGTGCGGCAACGCACGCAGATGGTCAATCGTATCCACGCCCAGCTCCACAACGCCGGACTTTACTTGGAGCGTGGACGTATGCTCACCGAGGGAGGACGTGAGTGGGTACGCTCCGAGGCGTGGCCCGTGCTGGGCGAGGAGCAGCGTCTGTTCATTCAGATGCAGTGGGCGCTCATCGATCACCTCACGCCGATGATCCGCACACTCGATCACCGGGTTGAGCACGTCGGTCGCGAGATCCCGGCCGTTGCGCTGCTCGAGACCATTCCCGGCATAGGTCCGTATCGGGCGTTGCTCATCGCGACCGAGATCCTGCCGATCGAGCGGTTCCGGACGCCTGCTCACCTGGTGAGCTATGCCGGTCTCGCTCCTCGTTACTCACAATCAGGGCTGCGGCCCATTCGACATGGATCCATCCCCGCGGGTGCCAACCGATGGCTGAGGGGCACGTTCGTTCGGGCCGTGGTCAGCCACACCACGCATGCGCCCGACAGTTGGCTGTCTCATGCGAACGAACGAATCAAAGAACGGCTCGGGTGGCAGGTCGCACGCGTCGCGACGGCGCGCCGACTCGCACGCGCCGTGCATGCCATGCTACGCACGGGTGAGGTCTGGAACGGTGAACCCGAGACGCAAGAGAACTGATGCACCGTACCAGGAAGGAACGTACCACGAGAGGGGTGAGCTCCGAGCGCAGCATGTCGCTTCGACGACCCTGTATTCTGACTGAGCGCCCCACTCGCATAGCAGATCATGGGACGTCCCAGCGCGTCCGGGACCTAAACCCGAATAGATGCCTGAGCCCCGTGAGAGGCTCGCCTAAGATCGGACGCGACGTGTGTACTGAACGACGGTAAACCAAAACAATGACGCAGGACCTTGAGCTACAGCCCAAACGAGGCAGCCTTCCCGTCCGCGACGCGGACGGGGTGGGGGGGCTTCGCCCTATTGACAGCTTTCCTCTTATAGATGCTGCGCGGCCAGGATGGTGACCCGGAGCGAAGCGCGCGAGCCTTATATCAACTTCGGCCGCGCGCTTCCGCGATCCATCAGGGATCAGCCCCTCCCCCGGATCGGGTTAGGAGCGGCGGAGGGCGCGTCTGGAGCCTCGAAGGAGAGCCCTCCACTCTTGGTCACCGAAGAACGTCGCCGGCCTGTCGCTCGACCTCCTTGTCGGGCTGGACCGATACGACCCCTCATCACCGGTCCGGTGAGACCGAGGGCAAGGTGGCGACCCCTGCGCGTCAGAGAACCCGTGTGTACCTAGCGGCTTCGTTCACGGACAGTCAGAGACCACCCTCACTCCTTTGGCTTGCAGCAATGCGATGTCCGCACAACTCACGTTCGTGCTAGTAAGCCACACCCTGGCACCCGATCCGAAGGCAGCGTTGTCCAAGAGCGGCCGGATGTCAGCGAGGTCGCGGTTCCCGTCGAGGGAAACGCTGCTGTTAAGCCTGAGTTCCCCGAGCGCCCTGATGTCAGTGCTCGCGTTGGAATCAAGGACAATCCCCGTCAGGAGCGAGAGCCCGCTCAGCGCGCTGATATCGGTGATCGAGTTAAACGCGAGACGCAGGGTCTCCAGCTCGACGAGCCCACCCAGGGCGCTGATGTCCGTGATGGAGTTTTCGTCGAGCGTCAGGCGAACGAGCCTCGTGAGCCCGCTCAGCGGGCTCAAGTCGCTGATCGAGTTGCCCAGCAGGAATATGTCCGTCGCGTTTGTGAGATTTTGGATACCGACCAGACTCGTGATGCCCGCACGTAAGCCGGTCAACCCTGTCAGGCCCCATACTGAGCCACAGGTGATATCCCCCGGACCGATCCCTGCCGCCCTGATGACTGCCTCGAGGTTGGCATCCTCGAACGCTGCGATGGAACGGGGCGTGAAGTTACTGCAAAGCTCGCTCGGCAGCAGGACCGCGTGGACGGTGATCGTCAACTCCCTCGACGCGGTTTGTCCGTCTCCGCTCGCCACCTCGACGGTGAACGTGCTACTCAACCGAGTCGTCACAGTACCAGAAATGACACCGGTCGACGCGCTCAACGAGAGCCCCGCTGGCAGCGAGTCTATACTGACGGCCCAGGTGTAACTGCCGTCCCCACCGGACGCAGCCAAAGTCTGCAAGTAGTCTCGGCTCTCCGTACCGTCTGTTAGAGACGGGGTAGTGACTGCCAGCGTGTTGGCGGTGGGGCTGGTGGGGTCGTCGGCACCGCCACAGCCCAGAGGGAGAAGAAGTGAGCCAATAATGACGAGCGAGCGCCGGTTCATTCGTGAGCCTCCTCGTGGCGAATCCAAGGAGGTCCGAGCCGGGTTCGGTTCGGGCCTCCAAGTGCGGGGGTCCGTTCTCAGTTCAGAGCCATGGTCGAGGGACGAGGTTTCGCCGACGGTCATTCGGTCGTTTCATGCCGCATGTCCCTTTTGATGGCGCTCCTCACTCCCAAGCACCGCGCAAAATACCCACGAACCTGATTCTATAGACGGACAAAGTCCCGCATTTTGCGCTTCCGTGCTTAGAGCCCCGAACCAGAGAGAACGTAGGCCGCCCAGTAATAGGGCTCATGGAAGCGATCGCGGCAACATCATCTCGGTGATGT
>JADFMD010000091.1 GCA_022564055.1 Gemmatimonadota bacterium | reverse complement strand
CCGGGCGACTCCAGAACCACCAAGCCGAATCAACGCGAGTCTCGTGCCACAAATCACAAACCGCGGCCCAAGGCACGCTATCGCGTTGGCGGACAACAACCTGGCTGAGAATCGGCATGGTGAATCCCGCACTTCCAATCATACGAGACGGTGGGACGGAGGTAATTTCCTACGAGAATGTAGGCCCCTCTCGAAAGCCCTCAACCGGATGCCCTGTCTTGGGAGCCTCGATAAAGCGCCGTGCGGTAAAGGCTTGTTCCAGCTTTTCTGCGGTGCGAGCTTTTTCTGCTAGGGGGCTTCCGGCTGCGACCCCTCAACATTCCCGCCCGCCAAGGCGTCACTACAGGTGACGCTGCTGCCATGACCCGTAAAAACCGTCAACTGTGATACACATGGGCCCTTGGGACATCAGCGCCCTAGCCGAGGAGAGTCGTCTTTCGTGAGTACGTCTAAGCCGTTTCCAGCACGCCCCACCACCGAAAGCCGGCGTTCCGTCTTGTTTTCCCTGACGGTCGCCCTTCTTGCCCTGCTCTGGGTCCAGCCCGCGTCTGCGCTCCAGGATAGCCGGCAACTCTATCAGGTGCCTGCCGTTCGCGTGGACGAGGGACCCGTGCTCGATGGCGTGCTGGATGACCCGGTCTGGCGACAGGCGGCGTTGATCGACCAGTTCATTCAGCAGGAGCCCAACGAAGGAGCACCGGCTACGGAGCGAACGGAAGTCCTGATTCTGTACGACGCGGAAAACCTGTACATCGGCGTGCGCGCCTACGATTCCGAGCCGGATGGCATCATTTCCACCGAGATGCGGCGCGACTCGAACCGGATTCTGGACGAGGACAGTTTTCAGATCATCCTCGATACGTTCAACGACTCCAGGTCCGGATACATGTTCGTCACGAGCCCGTTCGGGGCGAAGCTCGAGCAGCAGGTCGCGGACGAATCGCAAAGTGGGCGCGGGAGTTTCGGTTTCGGCGGGTCGTCGGCCGGCGCCGGCGTCAATCGAGACTGGGACGGCGTCTGGGATGTGGCGGTGGGAAGGATGGAGAACGGTTGGACCGCCGAGATCGCCATTCCCATGGTGACGGTGCGCTTTCCGGATACACCGCGTCAGAATTGGGGCATCAACTTCATGCGTAACATCCGGCGCAAGAATGAACAGGTGTTTTGGGCTCCGATTCCGAAGGCGTACGGGCTGACCCGTATCAGCCTGGCCGGAAGCCTCACCGGCCTAGAGGCTCTGAACCGCGGGATGGATCTTCGGATCAAGCCGTTCATCGTTGGGGGCGGCACGCGGACGCTGGCCGAGGGC
Organism: Gemmatimonadota bacterium; assembly: GCA_022564055.1. Taxonomy (GTDB): domain Bacteria; phylum Gemmatimonadota; class Gemmatimonadetes; order Longimicrobiales; family Gaopeijiaceae; genus UBA822. The sequence goes on along the minus strand of JADFMD010000091.1, from coordinate 10,447 downwards.
AACGACGTGGACGGCGATATCGGGTTGGACGTGAAGTACGGGATCACCGCCGGACTCAACCTGGATCTCACGCTGAATACCGACTTCGCCCAGGCCGAGGTGGACGACGAGCGGGTGAACCTGACACGCTTCCCACTGTTTTTCCCTGAGAAGCGGGAGTTCTTTCTCGAAAATTCCGGCCAATTCATCGTGGGCGCGACGGCGTCGATACGCCCCCTCGCGAACCTGTTTTTCTCCCGCCGCATCGGGCTGACGAACGACGGCGCTTTCGTGCCGATCATCGGTGGTGCCCGGCTGACCGGGAAGGTGGGTCGCAACAACATTGCAATTATGGACGTGCAGACCAACGAGGCGTTCGGTCAACCGGGAGAAAATTTCTTCGTGGCCCGCTACGGTCGGGACATCTTCGCACGATCGCGGATCGGCGCGATCGTGATCAATAAACAAACCAATCTGTTCGGCGACGCACCCGCCGCGCTCGATTCCTATAACCGGACGTTTGGCGCCGACATGACGCTGTCGCTCCACCCGGCGTTCACCGTGAGCGGGTTCATGGCTCAAACCTCCAGCCCGGGAGTCACCGACAACCAGCGGGGCAGCTACCTGAACGCCAGCTGGAGAGATACGAATTGGCGGGTGTACGCCGAGGCGGCAGACCTCGAAGACAATTTCAACCCCGAGGTAGGTTTCGTACCGCGCACGGGCATTCAGTACAAGAAGGCCCACTTCGAGTACAACCCACGACCGGATCGCTGGGGTATTCGCGTGTTGGAGCCAATGATCAACGGCGTCTTCACCGAAGATCAGAGCGGCGAGCTGCTCACACGACAGATACACAACATGCTCGGAATACGCTTCCAGAACGGTGCCCGAGCGGTCATCTGGTACAACGATTGGTACGAACGGCTCGATCAGCCGTTTACCGTGGTGAGCCGGCCCACCGAAGATGGCGGGGACGTGGTGGTCCCTGCCGGCGAGTACGATTTCGGCGACTGGCGATTCATGTTCAACAGCAACCCGGCCCGTCGCGTCTACGGCGGCGTGTCCTACGGCACCCAGGGGTTTTTCGACGGCAACCGGATCGATACGAGCCTGACGCTTGGAACCCGGCTCACCGAGCAGTTTTCGGCGGAGGCCCGGTATTCCCGCAACGACGTGGACCTGCCTGGCGGAGACTTCGTAACGTCGGTGACTTCGTTCCGTATCGACTACGCGATGTCGACGTCGATGTCACTGCGAACCCTGACCCAGTACAACTCGTTGACGGATCAGTGGAGCACGGCGGTACGATTCCGATACACGTATCGGCCCGGAAGCGACATCTACATCGTTTACGACGAGATACGGCGCGACGCGACTGGGTTTGTCGAGATCCAGGATCGCCAGCTGATCCTGAAGGCGACCTTCCTGCTCTCTAGATAGCGTCTGGCGCTCGCCGGTTTTCGCCGGTTTCGGTCGGGCCTGCGCGTGAGGGCCCATTCACGTCTCCAGCAGGGTCGTTCTTAACCCAGGTCGTCCAGAACCGCCCGGAGCGTGCCCAGAACCTCGGCGGCCTGGGCTTCGGAAAACACCAGAGGTGGTCGGAGGCGAATGGACCGCGGCCCGCACGAGAGGATCGCGAGGCCACGCGCCCAGCACCCCTGCACGACCCGGCCACGCACGTCACCGTCCGGCAAGTCGAAGGCCACGAGCAGCCCCTGGCCCCGCACATTCGAAACGCTTTCAAACTCGCCGGCCAAGGCTTCCAGCCGCTCTTTGACCGCCGCGCCCACGCGGGCCGCGTTTTCCACGAGGCCGTCCTCCTGGATGATTTCCAGGTAGCGGACGCACCGCACCATGTCCGTGAGGTTTCCACCCCAGGTGGAGTTGATACGGCTCGATACGTGGAAAACGTTGGACTCGATTTCGTCGATCCGCCGCGTGCTCATCATTCCACAAACCTGAGTCTTCTTTCCAAAAGCGATCAGGTCCGGCACGACGCCGGTCTGTTCGTAGGCCCACATCGTTCCGGTCGCGCCCAACCCCGTCTGCACCTCATCGAAGATCAGCAGGGCCTCGAAGCGGTCCGCATATTCCCGGAGCTTGGCAAAAAATTCGCGCCGAAAATGATGGTCGCCGCCCTCCGCCTGAATCGGCTCGATGAGGATGGCCGCAATGCCATCCGGATCACGTTCGAACGCCGCCTCGATCTCCAAGAACGCGGCCGCTTCCTTGGCCGCAACGTCCTCCTCGTCGAGCGGGAAGTCTATGTACGGGCTGGAGATCCGGGGCCAATCGAACTGCGGGAAGTCGTCTGTCTTGGTGGGGTCGGTACTGGTGACCGAGAGCGTATAACCCGTGCGTCCGTGGAAGGCATCCTGGAAGTGGAGAATCTTGTCCGCTCCGCCCTCGACACCACGGGCCCGGTTCTTTTGTGCCTTCCAATCGAAGGCGGCCTTCATGGTATTCTCCACGGCGAGCGCACCGCCCGCGACGAAGAAGAGGTACCGAAATTCGTCCGGAACCGCCAAAGCCCGGAACGTTTTTACGAAGGCCCCAAACTCCCGCGAATACATATCGCTGTTCGACGGATTCGACAGCGCCGCGGTCATGAGCGACTCCCGGAAACCCTCGTCCTTCAACTTGGGATGCCCGTGACCCACCGGGAGGGTCGCGAAGAATCCATAACAATCCAGATACTCCCTCCCCTCCAGCGCATCGACGATGACTGCGCCGTGAGACTTTTCGAGATCGATCACCACGTGGAATCCGTCCACGAGGATGTTTTCTTTCAGGACCGGAAAAACCTGGTCGGCCGGTATTTCGACCTTGGGCATGTCGCTCTCCTAGGGAGATCGGTTCATGACACGAAGACAGAGAGAATAAAAACGGCGAGGACCCGGCGGGTAGGCAGGACTATGAGATCCGGTATCGACGCGACACCGGGGCGCCGGGTTCAGGTTCGGCGGCGGTCGGGCGGAGCGAAGATTTCGGGTCGGGCGTCGACAGGCCGTAGTGTCATGGTGGATTTAAACTAGCGGGTCGGGATTCGGCAGTCTAACGCGGGCTACGATCGCCCGAGGGGGAAGAATTCACTACCATGGCGATCCCGAATTCTTCCAAGGGTACGGAGATTTCCTCGAGGATGACCCCCAAAGTGCAGGACGCCCTAGAGGCCGGACCGGAATTGCCGGGGATCCTGGTGAATCCCGAATGGTTGGGGGAACACGTGGGTCATCCCCGTGTGCGGATTGTGGATCTCCGGGATCGGGAAGCGCATGCCGGAGGACATATTCCCGGCGCCGTCCAGTTGGATCTCGAAGACCTCGGCGAGAACCGCGACGGGTGCGACAACGTCGTGTTGGGGCCCGCCGAGTTCGGACGCCTCATGGCGGGGCTGGGAATTTCCAACGGCGACACCGTGGTGGCGTACGATGACCACTGGGGTTTACCCTCGGCCCGGCTGGTCTGGGCGCTGCAGCTCTACGGAGAGCGGGCGGTCAGCGTGTTGAACGGCGGATGGGATCGATGGCAGGAAGAGGGCCGGCCCGTGACCCTTAGCTCCGTGACGGATGGGCCGGGGTCGGACCGCGCCGCGTCAGAGCCAGCGGACGGCTTTGAGGCGCACCCGACTCCGGAGGTGGCCGCGGACTACGAGTGGATCTCCGGCGGGGTGGCCAGCCGGGACCTCGTCCTGCTGGATACCCGGTCCGACGCAGAGTTCGCTCAGGGGCACTTGCCCGGGGCGATATCCTGGGATTGGTTCAAGGCGGTCCCCGCCGGTTCCTGGGAGTGCTCCCGAGAGCCTGGCGCGCTTCGTTCGGAGCTGGCGGCCCTCGGCGTGCATCCGTCTGACGAGGTGGTCGCCTACTGCAGATCGGGCATGCGAGCGGCCCACACCTACGTGGTACTACGGCATGCCGGCTTCCCGCGGGTACGTTTGTACGACGGTTCTTGGCAGGAATGGGCTATGAAAGGCACACCCCCTCATCCGAGAGAACGATGACCGCGACGGCCAGCAATACGACTCTTGCTGTCACCGCCTGGGCCACGGCCGCGGTGATATACGTAGCCGCTCGGGCCCTGGACATTGAGTTTTCAATGTTCTGGCTGTTTGGTCTGGCCTTCGGGTTCGTGCTTCAACGTGGCCGTTTCTGTTTCGCTTCGGCCTTCCGCGACATCTTCCTGCTGGGCCACGCCCGGATCATGAAGGGGGTCCTTTTCGGCCTCGCCGTGGGCTCCGTCGGGTTTGGGCTCATCATGAGCCGCCAGATACCCATGACCTCGCTGGGCGTCTACCCGCCCTCGGCCAATGTCCTGCCACTCGGAATCCACACGGGCCTCGGTGGACTGCTCTTCGGAATAGGGATGGTGGTGGCGGGCGGGTGTGTGTCGGGCAGCATCTACCGAATGGGAGAGGGGTATGTCGCCTCCTGGGTGGCGTTCGCGGGGGTGATGGGTGGCCTGCTGATGTCAGCGTACACGTGGAATTGGTGGTGGGACGCCCACATCGCCACCGCGCCGCGCCTCTGGCTCCCTCACTGGCTCGGCCATCCCGGCGCAGTGGTCGTCACCTTGCTCGCTCTGGCGGCGGTCTACGTGTGGGTCGTGTCGGTAGAACACCGTGCCGGCATGGTCGTCCCCCCCGCGTCGGGTGCCCGCCCACAGGCTGAGAGTGTCGCCGATGATCTCAGATCCGCCGCGCACCGCGTCTTCGTCCAGGGATGGCCTGTGCTTCCCGCCGGAGCCGTGCTGGGTGGGCTCAACGTCTTACTCTTCACGGCCAGAGAGCCCTGGGGATTCACGGGGGAGGTATCTCGTTGGGCCATCGCGACGGCCTCGCTCGCCAACGTGGCGCCGGGCCCGCTAGCCGGGGTGGAGACGCTCCCCGGTTGTGTCCTGGTCCCTTCGGACGGCCTCTTCTTCAACCATATGCTCTTCCTGGTACTGGGGATGTTCTTCGGCTCTTTCGCCGCCGCGGTCGGGGCCGGAGAATTCAAGATTCGAGCTCCCAAACGCCCGGTGCGGTACGCCCAGTCCCTCGGCGGAGGGGTGATCATGGGGTACGGCTCCGGAATCGGGATGGGATGCACCATCGGTGCCTTCTTCTCGGCGATTCCCTCTTTGGCCGTGAACGGTTGGGTGTTCGGGGGGTTTCTTGCTATTGGCGCCTGGATCGGTACTCATATCATCCAGCGAATCGAGTAGATTCGTCCAACGGATCGAATAGGATCACGGAGGAACGATGGCTCCCACGAAGCTGGACGTAAGAGGTGAAATCTGCCCCTATCCGATGATGCGAACCGTCAGCGCCTTGAAAAAACTGTCCAGCGACGAGAGGGTGTTGGAGGTGGTCACCGACCACGCACCGGCGTTGGAGACGATCCCGACCCAGGCCGCCCGCCTGGGGTTTCGCACCGACATTCAAGAAACCGGCGCGTCGGAGTGGCGCATCTTGATCACACGCAACGAGGCGGAGGAGGAGGCATGACCTTTGATCGCATGTTACCGACAAGGCTTATCTGGATTCTGCTCTTGAGTGCCGCATCGGCCTCGTGCGCGAGCGACAGCGGTGAGACTTCGGAGCGGTCCTATGCCAACGACGTCCTGGTCGATTCGGATTGGATCGAAGCCAATATGGACGACTCCAGCGTGCGCCTGCTGGAGGTCGGTGGAAACTCAGAGGCATTCGCCGAAGGGCACCTTCCGGGCGCTTCCTTCCTGTCGATGGGACGGTTGTCGAACCCGGACGATCCCGTTCGTGGCCAGATCGCTACCGCGGCCCAAGTGTCGGCGGCACTCTCCGGCGTTGGACTCGGACGGGACCAGACCGTGGTTCTGTACGACCGCCGCAACAATCTCTCGGCGGCCAGAGCCTACTGGGTCCTGAAGTATTATCAGCACACCGACGTACGGATCTACAACGGTGGGACGCCCAAATGGGCCGAGGACGGTCGGGCTTTGAGCACGGAGATTACGGAGTACGAGCCCTCCAACTACCGAGCGGGTTCGCCCGACCCGGAGATCCGCACGACCTGGCAGTACGTCGTGGACCACACCGACGATCCGGCGACCCTCTTCTGTGACACGAGGAGCCCGGACGAACACCTCGGCCTGGATGTACGAGCGGAACGGGGCGGCCACATCCCCGGCTCCATCAACTTGGAATGGACGGCGGCGGTGAATTCCAACGGGACGTTCAAGTCAGCCGACGCGCTGGCAGCTCTGTATGGAGGGGCCGGCTTCACGCCCGACCGGCAGATAATCACCTACTGTCAGAGTGGCGTCCGAGGTGCCCATACGTGGTTCGTCTTGAGCGAGCTCCTCGGGTATCCCAGCGTCCGAAACTACGACGGATCCTGGGGCGAGTACGGAAACAACCCTGAGAGCCCGATCGAGAGCTAGAAGGCTTTTGAAGAAGTACGGCGGCTCGCGCCGACCGTCAGTCGCTTTGGCGGGGGTCGCCTTCGTCCAAAACCTGCTGGGTGCGACCCGCCCGGTAACTACGGACGGCTTCCCGGATCTCAGGATACTTGTTTCCTAATATCTCAGCGGCGAGCAGGGCAGCATTGGTCGCCCCGGCGTTGCCGATTGCCAGGGTTCCCACCGGGATCCCGGCCGGCATCTGCACGATCGAAAGCAGCGAGTCCAGGCCGTCCAGGGCCCAAGCCTTCATCGGTACGCCCAGGACCGGAACCAGGGTCTTGGCGGCCATCATTCCGCCGAGGTGGGCCGCGCCACCCGCTCCGGTGACGATCACCTCGATACCGCGCTCCTCCGCAGTGGCGGCGTACTCAAGGCAAAGGTCGGGTGTACGGTGGCCGGAAATCACTCGAACCTCATGGGGGATGTCGAGCTTTTCGAGCGTTTCCGATGCACGTCGCATGGTCTCCCAATCCGACTTGGATCCCATCACGACGCCTACCAGTGGTTGGGTTTTGTTCATGGCAAGAGCTTGTACGAGGGGCCCCGTAGGGTCAAGAGTCGGGATCCGGGAGGCATGAGAAAACCGCCAAACCAATCACTAAAAAAAAACGCTTGTTTCCAAGCCACAGCAGCCGCATCTTTCACTCTACTAACCCGTTTCGACTCCGCGAGGAAGAATCTCATGGATCGTAAGATCGTAGCCATCGGGGTACTCCTCACCGGCTTGCTGGTGGCGATGCCCGTTCTGGCGCAGGACTATGTATGGACGTCCGACCGACCGGATGGGCATGCTCCGGCAGGAGTAAAATCAGACTTCTTGCTCCCTTTTGGGGATCTCTACATCGGCTATCGATATTCTTCGCAGAAGTTCAGGGGCACCCTCGTCGGAACCGATGTGATAGCCGACTTCGAGATCCTTGATTTCTTCAGCGTCGCGCCGGTGGCCCTCGACCGTTGGACGGGAGAGATCGACGTTCGCTTCGGGCTGACGCCCTTCCTCACGTTGGAGGGCTCGATCCCGTGGGTGAGAAACGAGATTCTCAACACCACCGATACCGGGTTCTTCGAGAGCTCGTCCGAGTTCCTCGGTGACATCAGCGTCCGGGGGTTGTTCGAAATCCTCAAGATGGATGGGTACCGGCTGAGTGCCACTCTTGGAGCCACGATTCCATTCGGGAAGATCTCGAAAAGGGGGCTCACCTCTTCGGGTGTGCGGGGAGTCCTACCCTTCCCGATGCAGGGGGGCTCCGGTTCCCCGGACGTCCTGGTCGGCGCAACGTTCCTGGCTCAGAATGAGCTTGCCTCGATGGGAGCCCAGTTCAACTCCGTGATCCGCGTCGTGAACAACGGGAAGGGGTACCGCCTGGGTGACGAGTTCGACTTCACGGTGTGGGGTGCGTACAACGTCACTGACTGGGTGAGCTTTTCGCTCCGAGGCCTTTTTGCGCATCAGGGTGACATCCAAGGATCGGACTCACGCACGGACGGAACGGTCGACCCCATGGCGAATCCTTTCGCTCAGGGCGGAGAGCGCGTCGTCATCCCGTTCGGAATAAATCTTTACCTCCGCGACGGGAAGGCGGCGGGACATCGGCTCTCAATCGAGTTCTACTACCCGATCCACGAAGACCTGAACGGGCCGCAGATGTCGATTGATCGGACGCTGGTCCTTTCCTGGCAAACCGTGTTCTAGACGCCGGTCCACAAAAAAAAACGCCCCGTCCGGCTCAGCCGGGTGGGGCTTTTTTTACCGAGCGTACGTGCTGCGACGCCATCGGCTTGGCTACACGATACGCACCATGTGATAGTTCTTCTTGCCCTTCCGAAGGATCAAGAATCTCCCCTCGATCGTATCCGAAATCGTGACGATCGCCCCCACCTCTTCGACGCGGACGTTATTGATGGAGAGCCCTCCGCCCTCGACGGAACGCCTCGCCTCTCCGCGCGACTTGCACACACCCGCGTCCGCGAACAGATCGAGGACGCCCGTACCCTCGCCCTCCAACCTGGCCAAGGCGATCTCGCTCGACGGGACATCCGCGAAAACGTCCGCAATCGCGTCGGCGCCGAGGCCGGCAATCTCACCGCCGAAGAGAACATCGGTGGCCCGCTGGGCGCTTGCCAGACCATTCTTGCCATGGACCCGCCCCGTCACATCCTCAGCGAGCGCACGATGGGCGGTGCGCTCGTGCGGCCGCTCTTCATGAGTCGATTCGAGCTCGGAGATCTCCTCGGAGCCGAGCAGTGTGAAGTATCGGAGATACCGAATGACGTCCCGATCATCGACCGTCATCCAGAACTGAAAGAACCGGTAGGGTGAGGTGAGCTCCGGGTCGAGCCAAACGGCGCCGGCCTGGGTCTTGCCGAATTTGTGGCCACCGGCGCCCGTCAGGAGCGGGTACGTAATGCCGTACGCCTTTTCCCCTCGCATGCGGCGAACCAGGTCGATGCCCGCCGTGATGTTTCCCCACTGGTCGCTGCCGCCCATCTGGAACGTGCATCCGTAGCGCTCGTTCAACTGAACGAAATCGTACGCCTGGAGGAGTGCGTAGCTGAATTCCGTGTAGGAGATCCCTGTCTCGTCATGCTCCACGCGCCGCCGCACCGACTCCTTCTTGAGAAGCGCGTTCACGGAAAAATGCTTCCCGACATCCCGCAGGAAGTCGACCATCGAGATCTCGCCGAGCCAATCCAGGTTGTTGACGGTGCGAGCCGGGTTGGTAGAGCCGTCGAAGTCGAGAAAGTGCTCCAGCTGCGCACGGATTGACGCGAGATTCTCGGCCGCGGTTTCCCTCGTGAGTAGCTGGCGCTCCTCGGTCTTGCCGGAGGGGTCCCCGATGAGCCCGGTCCCGCCGCCGACGACCACGATCGGATGGTGCCCCGCCCTCTGCAGATGCACGAGGCCCATGATCGGCATGAGATTGCCCACGTGAAGACTAGCCGCCGTAGGGTCGAAGCCGATATAGGCCGTTACGGGACCCTCGGCGAGAGCGGCCTCTGCTCCCTCGGTGGAGTCCTGCAACGTGCCCCGCCAGCGATATTCTTCCAGTAGGCTCATGTCACTCGGTCACGTGTCGTGCCGCCGAATCGGGACTGCTCGAGTTGGCCGAAAGCGCCGGATGGTCGGCTAAAGATGGTCCGCAAAAGATGGTCCGCGAAAGATAGCGGCGGAACGTAGGGTCGTGTGAGGCACCGTCAAGCGTGCGAGACGCCGGTGAAAAACGCACGCACTTGGGCCCGGTCGATCTTACCGTTCGCGTTGAGTGGGAGCTTATCGGCAAACTCGACGCGCCTGGGCAACTCGGAGGGCGATAGCCGTTCTTGGGCCAGCGTCATCAACACGCTCGCATCCGCTTCGGTGCCCGGGTCGGGAACGATGAGCGCTACCACCATCTCGCCCCAAACATCGTCCGGAAGGCCCGTCACGGCGGCTTCCGAGACGCCTGGGAGGCCCTCCAACACGCCCTCGACCGAACGTGGGTCTACCGTGGCGCCTCCCGTCACGATTCGGTCGCTGATCCTCCCAGAGATCCAGAGATGGCCATCACCGTCGAGTCGCCCCAGGTCGCCCGTCGCGAGCCACCCCTCCCCATCCGCCGCACCGGGCGACACCGTGCCGCCCCGCACGCAGATCTCACCGTTCTCCCGAATCCGGATCTCCAGGCCGTCCATCGGAGGACCGACCGTGCCGGGCTTTTCCGCGACCAGCGCCGGGGGTGCGGTCGCCACCTGCGAACACGCCTCCGTCAGCCCGTACGTCAGGGCGATGGGGTATCCGTGCTCCACAGCGTTGGGAACCAACGCGCCCCCAGCAGCCGCACCACCGACCAGGAGGCACCGAAGTGTCGCGGGCACGTCCTCCCCCTCCCCCACCTCGAGAAGCCGCGTCAGCATGGTGGGAACGAGTGAAGCGTGGGTCAGAGCCTCCCGGCCGATCAAAGCTCCCAGCACCTCCGCCGAGAACCGTCCCCGGACCAGCAGCGTACATCCCACGTAGGCCGCTCGATGCACGAGGGCCAACCCGCCTAGGTGGCCGAGGGAC
>JADFMD010000090.1 GCA_022564055.1 Gemmatimonadota bacterium | reverse complement strand
TCCCGCCGGCGCGACACTTACTACCTCCCCTGGAGAAGTATGCCCGCCTGAGTCTCTCGGAGGGGGAACTCCGGCTGGTGGGATATGTCGAAGCCAGCCGCGGTTGTGCTCATCGGTGCCGCCACTGTCCGATCCCCGCCGTCTATGAGGGCAGGCTTCGCATCGTTCAGCAGGAGGTCGTGCTCGCAGACATCGACAACCTTGTGCGCATGGGCGCGCAGCACATCAACTTTGGTGACCCGGATTTCCTGAACGGTGTGAAGCACTCGCTCGGGATCGTTCGGGAGATGCGTAACCGCCACCCGGAGCTGAGCTTCGACTTCACGGCCAAGATCGAGCACCTGATCCAGCATCGTGACGTGGTCATGGAGCTGGCAGCGCTCGGGTGCCTCTTCATCTTGTCGGCCGTGGAGCAGGTGGACGACCGTATTCTCCGGTATCTCGACAAGGGTCACACCCGAGATGACGTGGTCACTGCCCTGGAGATCACCCGAGTCGCTGGCGTAGCCCTTCGCCCCTCGCTGCTGCCCTTCACGCCTTGGACGACGCTGTCGGGGTATTTGGAGCTGCTCGAGTTCGTGCAGAACCACGATCTGGTCTATCAGCTCGATCCGGTGCAGTACTCCATCAGGCTCCTTCTGCCCCCAGGCTCATGGCTCCTCGATATCCCTGAGATCCAGCCCTACTTGGGGAGCCTGATTGAGGAGGACTTCGTGTACACGTGGCAGCATCCGGATTCCCGCGTGGACCTGCTGCAACGGCGGGTCGCGCGTGTAGCTGAAGAAGCAGCCAGCTCGGGTGAGGACCCGGCAACGACTTTCGACCGGGTCAAGAAGCTTACCCTTGCGACTATTTTCGGTAAGCCGACGGTAGCCCAACCCCGATACCGCCGTCGAAGTACCAGACCGCCGCATCTGACAGAAGCGTGGTTCTGCTGAGCTGAGCCGACCGAGAGCCAGTTCGGCTCTGTGGAGACTATCTAGCCATGGGCCATCATGCTTTTACGGTCGAGGAGGCAAACGAGATGCTTCCTGAGGTGCGGACCGCGCTCGACCAGATCCAAAGCCTACGCGAGGTGGCGCGCAGCAAGATGGACCAGCTGGCCGTGCTGGACGCTCTTTGGGGCGACCTCGTCTCCCAAAGTGCCAACCCGGATCACGAGGAGTACACGCAGCATCGTCATTCTCTCGCGGAGTACCGCCGGGCCATCGAAGAGGTCATCCAACAGCGGCTCGTTGAACGGGGCATTCGCTTCCCGGTCGGCGGTCTCGAGCACGGGCTGATCGACTTTCCTACCACTCTGGACGGCCGTTGGGTTTATCTCTGTTGGCAGTCAGATGAGCCCAAGGTGGCGTATTGGCATGAAGTGAGCGGAGGCTACGCCGGTCGGCGCGCGATTACGGCCCAGGAGATGCAGCGGCTGGGTCGGCTGGATGACCCGGCCCGCCATGAAGATTCGGCGCTGGATTTCTGAATCGACCTACGGTCAACTGGGCTCGATTTTCACGTCGAGTTTCGCGTACGCGGCCCTGAGCGCGGTCTCCACCTGCTCTGGCGTCGCTGCTCGGGCGAAGAGAAATCCCAGGTAGCGATTGCCCTCGGGGAGGGGCACGACCTTGTGGCTCACCGGGATCGTAATCTCGAGCCCGTCGATGCCCGGAACCTCGAGGGCTGCCTCGGACCCGCCCACCTCGCGCAGAACGCCGGCATCCGGAATCGGCAGCATCATGACACCGCCGGCTCCAGGCGCTCGGGAGTACTCATCGATCGGCATCCCCAAGGCATGACGTAGTATGAGTTCCTCCAGGGTCGCCTCCGGCTCGAAGCGGAGGATGGTGGAGCAACGGCCACCGATGGAGCGCGGCGCGATCTCCAGGAGTGAGGCCCGCTCGGCGTCCACTCGGAGCTCGGCGTGGACGGGGCCGTTATCGAGGCCCAGGATGTCCACGGACCTTTGCACGCAGGAGACGATCTCGCGCTGAACACTCTCGGGGAGACGCGAGGGCGTCACAAGGATGGTCTCCTCGAAGTACGGCCCCTCCATGGGGTCCGGCTTGTCCAGGACGGCCAGGGTCTTCAGCTGGCCCCCCACCACGATCCCCTCCACCGCCACTTCGCCCCCCGGCATGTATGCTTCGATCAGGATCTTGGCCACCCCGTGGCCGCTGCGCGTGAGGGCGTCGGGCTGCGCGAGGATCTCCCGAATCTGCCTCCAGGCGCGGCCGAACTCCTCGGGCGTGTCCGCGCGGATCACCCCGCGGCTGGCGGACAACGCGAGCGGCTTGAGAACGCAGGGATAGCGAACACTTCCCGCGGCTGCTTCCGCATCGTCCTCGACGGAGGCGACCTGGAACCAGGGTGACGGGAATCCGGCTTCCTCGAGCTGCTGCCGCATGACCGCCTTGTTGCGAGCGGACCGGACCGCCTCGGGAGGATGGTGCCTCAGCCCAAGGGCGTCCGACGCTTCTGCCGCCACCGGCGTGAAATCGTCTTCCGCCGCCACGATGGCCGTCAGCGGATAGTCCGAGGCGAACCGCACGATGATGGCCACCGATCGGTCGACGTCCCCGACGCCGAGCGTGAGCGCTCCGCCAGGGGTCAGGTCGGCGAGGGCCTGCCGGTGATTCGAGCCGACCGTGATCGCCACGTCCAGGCTGTGAGCGGCGGCCACAAAAGCCTCGGCGCGATACGAGGTTCGTGAAAGAAGGAGAAGCACCCTCGACACGGAAGGCCCTCCGCCGGGGTGCCGGTTACTTGGACGCGCTGATGTAGGGGTTCTGGCCATCCCCGTGGTTGGTCACGTCCTCGATGCCCTCGATCTCAGGCACCTGCTCCTGGAGGATCCGCTCGATCCCCTGGCTCAGAGTCACCGAGGCCATCCCGCAGCCCTGGCAGCCCCCACCCATCTGGAGGTAGACGATCTTGTCCCTCACTTCCACCAGGGTCACGTGTCCGCCGTGCTGAGCCACTCCGGGGTTCACGAACTGGTCGATGGCCTGTCGAACACGGTCTGCTAAAGGGCCCTCCAACGGCTTCGAGCCGATGGGCGCCAGGTTCGGGTTCTCCACCTTGAACCCGCTCTCGGTCAGGGTCTCGATCCAGTCGACGCGAGCGCCCTCGAGGAGTTTCGCGCTCTCGGGCTCCATCACGACGTCGAACCCGTAGCCGTCGAACACCAAGTCTTCCGGGCACTTTTCGTCGGGCTCGATTATCGTGATGTCGTAACGGGGATCGAGCGGGCTGGGGCTGGCAACCTGGATGCGCACCGCAAGGCTCTCGTTCCCCTGCATCTGCATGAAATGAAGGACTTTGTCCTTCGCCAAATTCGTGAACTCAACCATTGGCTTCGACGGGTCGCTCATGGGTCTATCGCGGGTTTGAGCGGATCACTTAAAGGGAAAGCCAAAGATAACGGGTTCACGGCTCTCCCGTCCAAAGACCTCGAGCTTGCAGCACCCGATGTGGGTGCGGAATTCTCTACTCGCGCTCTCTTGGACAGGATTTGCGCCCACTTGGACAAGATGAAGCCTTCCAACGCCTCAGTGTCTTGGGGGCTTTGCTGCACCAGAAAGGACGGGAGATCCGAAGGCGTAGACTCTGGGGTTCGACGTTATTATTAAAGCATGGAAGCGATGACCGAAGACAAGGCCCTGACGGCCGAGGACGAGGGACGTCTGGACGACTTCTACCGGGCGATGGAGGTGGAGTCGAGCCGGTCCCTCGGCTATCCGAGCAACGCCGTGTTCGACTACTCGGATCTCTACCGGTTCCTTCACTTTCCTTTGAACAATATCGGCGACCCGTTCGTGGAAAGTACCTTCCGGGTACACTCCCGGTCGTTCGAGCGGGATGTCCTCCGCTTCTTCGCGAAGATGTACCACGCCCCGGAGGACGACTACTGGGGCTACGTCACGAGCGGCGGGACCGAGGGCAATATGTACGGGCTCTACCTGGCGCGGGAGCTCCTGCCCGAAGGCATCGTGTACTACTCGGAGGAGACCCACTACAGCGTCAGCAAGGTCCTGCGCGTTCTGGCCCTGCGCAACATCATGATCAAGACACTGGCGAACGGCGAGATCGACTACGAGGACCTGCGCGAGACGGTGCGGATCCACCGCGATGTCCCGCCGATCATCCTCGCGAACATCGGTACGACCATGAAGGGGGCGGTGGATAACGTCGACACGATCCAAGAGATTCTGCGCGACTTCGCCTTGCCGAACTTCTACATCCACTGCGACGCGGCTCTGAGCGGGATGATCCTTCCCTTCGTGAAGGATCCCGAGCCTTACGATTTCGCGGCGGGGATCGATTCCATCTCGGTGAGCGGCCACAAGATGATCGGTTCTCCGATGCCGTGCGGAGTCGTGCTGGCGAAGAAGAAGAACGTCGATCGCATCGCCCGTTCCGTGGAGTACGTCGGGACTCTCGATACGACGATCTCGGGATCGCGGAACGGGTTGAGCCCCCTGTTCCTCTGGTCCGCCATCCGCAAGCTCGGGCCATCGGGATTCCGCAAGATGGTCGTCGGGTGCCTGAAGATGGCCGATTACGCGATCGATCGCCTCCGCGAGAAGGACATCGACGCCTGGCGCAACAACAATTCCGTCACGGTCGTCTTTCCCCGGCCGGCGACGCCGGTGCTCGAGAAGTGGCAGATCGCGGTTTTCCGTGACATCGGCCACATGATCACCATGCCCCACGTGACTCGAGATCTGGTCGACGAGCTCGTCGGAGACATCGCCGGTACCGAGCCATGAAACAGATCACCGTCGTCACGGAGAGCAGCCCGGGGCTCCTGGCCCAGGTCTCCGAGATTCTGGCCGAGCGTGGAATCAACATCGAGACGCTGAACGCGGAGACGGTCCAGGACTACGGCGTCGTGATCTTCACCGTCGACCGCTATGACGAGGCCCTGGTGGCACTGCGGGACGCGGGTGTTCCCGCGGTGAGCGAGGACGCGATCATCATCCGGATCGCGGACGAGCCCGGAGCGCTGGCCCGAATCTCCCGGAGGTTCCACGACGCCGAAATCCGGTTGCGCAGCGTGCGCATCATTCGGCGGGACGCGGGTCACGGTCTGGTGGCCCTATCCACCGAGCGCACCGAGCGGGCGCTCGAACTGGTGAAGGATGTGCTGATTTCTTGAAGCGCTAAGGCGCGAACTCAGAACCCCCGCACCCGGACCGCCTAGATCAACCACCTCGTCTTCAGATCGTATCGCGCTCCCGCGGGGAGCTTCAGATGCTTCCTTCGTGGCCCCCGAGAACCTCGTCCGCCCTGTGACTGTGGGAAATTTCCCTACAACCGATCAGCCACGTCCTGACTGTGCCGGACTCGTGACCAAATCATCATTTATACATGGACCGAGGGAATAATAGGTCCGATCACGAGTCATTCACCCGGGAGGTCACATGACAAAGTCCAGCAAGAAAGGGCACCGGTTCGTCCCGATGCTATTCACTGTCTTCTTCCTGATGCCCATGGCCGCTGTGGCTCAAAAGTCCAATACCCAGGCGGCGGAAGACCCGGCCATCCTGCACGATGTCGCCCTGTCCTTCGTCGCCGGCTCCGACGGTTTCTCGGCGGACCTCGAAAGGGCGTGGCGGATGCACGCCGAGGTGCTGGGGATGAGAACCGCGGGTGAGGCACGCTACACCCATTGTGCGCAAACACAGGGACATCTCGCGTACCACATGGGGAATCTCGAGGAGGCGCAGGAAGCCTTCGAGGCTGCTGGAGATGGAGCGCTGCTGAGGGGAGAGGCCTATGATGCGGCGACTTCGTTCGTGTACGCAGCACTAACAGCCGCGTCCCGGAGCCGATTCTATGATGCCCAGCGCCTGGGCCAGAGGGCGGCCCTCCTTGTCGATTTGCAGCTTCTCAACGCGGAGGAGCAAAGAACCATCGAGCGCCGCCTTCCGGACTTCCTCGGGAGTTAAGAAACCCCCTCAGCCAGGTGCCCTGGGCGGAGCCGCGCAGGGCGCCTGAGCCTCGTTAGGCCCCTCCCTCGTCATCTCATAATATCCGCGACCCCCCCCGATCGGTCGCCGTTCCTGACAGGGTGATAGGGAAATTCCCCACGGATACTCCGTTCCAAACCCCTACATACAGGCTTTGGGCCGAAGCCGATAATTCAGCATGACGCAAACGCACGGCAACGGCAGGCCGGGTCAACGGCCGGAAAGAACGAGCCAGTCGTGCTCCGCCCACTTTCGGAAATGGAAGCAAACGATGCACAAGACACTGATGGCGGGAATCGTGTCAGGCGTGCTGACGGCGATTTTCATGGGCTCGCCCGCAGGGGTCCTGGGTCAAGGCCTCACGGTTTCCGGGTACGCCGATTTCGAAGCCGTCGTCAACAATGTCAACGCCGACGACACCGATTTTTACTTCGACAACCACCACTTCAACATCATCATGATGGGCTCCATCGTGGATGACCTCTTCGCGGCGTTCGAGATCGAGTACGAACACGCCGGAGAGGAAATCGCGATGGAATACGGCTACTTCGGCTACACGGGGTTGAAGGACCTCCGTATCCTGGTCGGGAAGTTCATCGTTCCGTTCGGACGCTTCAACAAGGATCTCCATCCGACCACGATCAACAAGGTTCCGGGCCGGCCTCATGGGTTCCGGGATATCCTCCCGCAGACCTACAACGACGTCGGCCTTTGGTTAAGTGGAGCGTCGAGTTTCAATGACGACGGCAGATTCGTCTGGGATGCCTATGTCGTCAACGGTCTTCTCGGTGAGGAGGGAGACGGCATTCGCGGAATGCGGGACAACGACCGCGAGAAGGCGACCTACGGCCGTGACAGTGACAAGGCGGTGGGCGCACGCGTTGGCGTGGAATTTCCCTACACAGGGTTCGATGTCGGGACGTCGATCTACACGGGCAAATATGCCGAATCCGCGACTGCCCAGAGCCTGAGGCTGACCCTTTACGGCGTAGACGCCAGCTATCAGACCAACGGCTTCACGCTGCGTGGCGAGCTCATTCACGCCACGCAGGAAATCACGCGAAAGGATCTCAAGAAGACGGGCGGCTACGTCCAGGCCTCGTACATGGTGGGCTCACGGTTCGAACCTGTAGTGCGCTGGAGCGCCCGCAACATGCCGGGGGGCACCCAGGACGATCTCGGTCGTGTCGCGTTCGGGGCAAGCTTCTACGTGACCCCAGCCGCCGCGATCAGGGCCGTGTTCATTATTAACTCCGAAAAAGCCGGGTTCGAAACTGAGAACAACGGCCTGATCCTTCAATTCAACGTGATCCTTTAGGGGACGAGAGGAATCAATCATGTATCGCACGGTCATCTCGGGTGTGAAAGTCCTGGGACTGCTGATGGTGACCGCGGTGGCCTTGGCGTCACCCCTCGATGGTCAGCGCTCTGGCGCCGAGATCTGGGGAGCCAACTGTGGCCGCTGCCACCTCATTCAGCCCATCAACCGGTACGACGCCAAGGCCTGGGAGGACATCGGCCTCCACATGGCGATCACCGCGCGGTTGACCTCAGCGGAGACGACGTCGGTCATCGATTTTCTCAAGAGTGCGGCGCGCAGAGTGGCCGCACTCGAGGAGCTGAAGCGAGCGGAGATCATCCGAGTCGCCAGCCTCATAGAAATTGCTCCTGCCTTGGCGGAGCCGGCCGACCTTTACAAGAGCCAATGCAAAGTGTGTCACGGTGCGTCCGGCAAGGGGGACGGGATTGCGGCGGTAGCCTATGATCCCAAACCCACCGACTTCACCGACTCAGTCTTCGCCACCTCAAGGACCCTCGAACAGCTGGTCGCTGCGATCACGAATGGTAAGAACGCGATGCCGCCGTTCGCCGGCACGATCTCTCTTGACGAGATCCGGGCGTTGGCGGGCTACCTGCTAGAGCTGGGCGAAGTGAGTCGTTGAGGGCGAAGCTCCCGAAAACTCTCCAACCATCCGGAAGGGATAAGACCATGAGCACGAAAAGCCATACTGGCCATATACGAAAGACACTCGCTTTGGTCGGCCTGATCGCCGTAGCCGCTGGAGCGATCCTCTTCACTTCAACCGACGACGCGACGATTCCGGTTCGCACTACCCCGGAGATCCGCGGAGTAGAAACAGCGGCTCTCGTGGCTCCACCCAACGTTCCACCGCCGATCACTCGGGACTACGCCACCAAGGTGATCATCGATCTGGAGGTCGTGGAGATCACCAGGCCGATCGCCGATGGAGTGGACTACACGTTCTGGACCTTCGGCGGGACGGTGCCCGGGAATTTCCTTCGGGTCCGTGTAGGTGACCTGGTGGAATTCCGCCTCCAAAATCACGAGACCAGCATCGTTCCGCACAACATCGATCTACACGCGGTGAGCGGTCCGGGCGGTGGGGCCAAGGCCACCTTCACCCTGCCGGGCAACGAGACCGTGTTCAGCTTCACGGCTCTGAACCCGGGTCTCTACGTCTACCACTGCGCCACGCTCCCCATCGGCATGCACATCGCCAACGGGATGTACGGCTTGATCCTCGTCGAGCCCGAGGACGGTCTCGAACCGGTGGACCAAGAGTACTACGTGATGCAGGGTGAGTTCTACACGCAGGGCAGTGTCGGCGAGAAGGGCCACCAGTTCTTCAGCTACGAAAAAGCACTCGCGGAGAACCCGACGTACGTGGTCTTCAACGGCGCGGTCGGCTCACTCAAGGGAGATGGGGCGCTGACCGCGAAGACGGGTGAGACCATCCGGCTCTTCGTAGGGAACGGCGGACCGAACCTCGTGTCCAGCTTCCACGTGATCGGAGAGATCTTCGACAATGTCTACACGGAGGGCGGGTCCACCGCCAATCACAACGTGCAGACCACGCTCATTCCGGCCGGCGGCGCGACGATCGCCGAGTTCAGGGTCGAAGTTCCGGGGACGTACATCATGGTGGACCACTCCATCTTCCGGGCCACCGACAAGGGAGCGTTGGGCCTGATCGAAGTGACCGGGGACAGCCGTCCGCTGATCTTCAACGCGGACCCGAAGCTGATCACGGATTAGGGGCCGACGAGCTAGAGCTCGGAGAGAAGCCCCACCCGTAAGGCGAACCGCACCAATTCGGATCGGTGCGTCAGTCCCAGCTTTTCCGTGATTCTTGCCCGGTAGGTGTCGACCGTCTTCGGAGAGATGAACAGCTTCTTTCCGATCTCCCGCGAGCTGAAGCCCTCCGCAGTAAGCGCGAGCACTTCCTGTTCTCGTGAACTCAGGTCATGCAGGCCCGGATCGTCCGCCTCATCGGACTTCTTGTAGCGCTTCAGGAGGAGAGTGGCGGCCTTCGGAGGTAGATAGACCTGTCCTCTGGCCACCACCTTGACGGCCTCGATCAAGTCGGTGTCGGCGCTGGTTTTGGTGAGATAGCCGCTCGCGCCGGCGTCCACGACCGGAACGAGGTATTCCTCCTCCGCATGTGCAGTGAGGACGAGGATTTTGGTATCCAAGTTCAAGGCGGCGATTCTGCGCGTCGCCTCGAGTCCGCTCGACCCCGGCATGGAGAGATCCATCAGCACCACATGTGGCTTGAGGATTCGCGCCTGATCGACCGCGTCGTCTCCCGTGGAAACCTCCCCCACGACTTCCAGCAAAGGCTCACTCTCGAGCAATGCGCGAATGCCCGCGCGAAACATGGCGTGGTCGTCCGCGATCAAAATCCTTGTGGACTCAGCCATCCATCTCCTCTCCAGGCTGTTGTGGAATCCTGAGTCGAACTCGCGTCCCACCTCCTGGTGCGCTCTCGACCAGGACCGATCCGCCGGCGCTTGCGGCCCGTTCTTTCATCCCCAGCAAGCCGAGTCCAGCCCCATCGCCGACCCTGCTGCCGTCGAAACCGTGGCCGTCGTCTTCCACAACGGCGACAACTGCACTCCCCTCCGCATGGATGGCGACATTCACCACTGTAGCCCCCGAGTGCCGCACGACGTTCGAAAGGGCCTCCTGCACCACCCGGTATAAGACCAGCTTCCCGTCCTCGTTGAGAAGTTGGTCCACTGCACCCGCATCGAAGGACGTTCGTATCGTTTGGTTCTCGAACAAATTACGGATGTGGGCTTGTAGCGCCGCCACCACGCCTGCGTCCTCCAGCGCGGGAGGTCTCAGGCCACGCGCGATGCGCCGTACCCCTTCGGCCACCTCCTGGAGCCCCTCCCTGAGCTCCTCCATCAGGGCTGCACGGCGTTCACCGGCCTCTTCCATCCCTACGAGACGAAGATGGACGAGGAGCGCGGCGAGCCGCTGCGCAGTGTCATCGTGGAGCTCACGGGAAATGCGACGACGTTCTTCCTCCGCCGCCTTCAGAGCCTCCTGGCCGAACGCGCGCAGCTGCGAGCGCTCCGTCTGGTCCCGGACCACTCCGATCACGAAGTCCCCGTCATTCGTCTTCCAGGGGCTCAGACTGATCTCCACGGGAAACCCGCTTCCATCCTTCCGTCGGCCGACCAGGTCGAGTCCTGCGCCCATCGGTCTGGATGCCGGGTCGGCCTGAAAGTGGGTCCGATGCCCCTTATGAGCCCCGCGCTGGGATTCCGGCACCAGAATCTCCACCGGTTCACCGATCAGCTCCGCCGCCGTGTACCCGAACTGTGTCAAAATACACGGATTGACCTCGACGATTCGACCCTCGTCGTCGACGATGACGATCCCGTCCGGCGCAGACTCGAACACGGCCCGATAGTCGAGCACCGTGCTGGACACCGATTCCTCTCCGAAAGGTCCGCCGCTCACGCCCTCCTTCTCCTTCGCGCCCAAAGCCGTGTTGGTGGAGAAACTCCCCACAGGGGCTTCCGCCGAATCCCGACAGACTCGCGTCGGGTGGGACCACAACTTTACCGAGAGTCCAAAGTAGCCGGAGGGGAGGCATCGTGCAGGAAAAGTCGACAGATCCCGGGGCGTGGCACCTGGGCCGTCCACCGGAGCGGGCCGACGTAGTCGTCGTGGGTGGCGGTATCGCCGGAACCTCCGCCGCGTACCACCTCGCGAGCGCGGGGGTCGAAGTCGTGCTGATGGAGCGCGGAAGCATCGGTGGAGGCGCGACCGCCGCAGCGGTCGGAGTCCTCTCCCCGCCCGTGCGCCAGCCGTTTCACGAGACCGTTCACTTTCGTGGCCGAGACATGGCGATCGAGCTGTGGCAGATTGCGGCCCGGTCCATTCACGGTTTGGCCCAATTTTTGTCGGAGCGAGGGAAAGCCGAGGAGGCCGAGCTCGACCTGTCCGGTGGGTACGTGCTCGCCGAACCCCACACCACCCACCAGATGCGGCTCGCATACGAAGCCCTCTTCCGCAACGGTCTTCCTGTGAGCTGGATCTCCGCGGCTGAGGTCCGCAGTCTCTTTGGCGGTCGCGGGTTCACGGGTGGCTATCGGATCGAGGGCGGCGGCTCGCTGAATCCGGCCGCTGCCACCACGATCCTCGCCCAGGCCGCCGAGTCTGAGGGTGCGTGCGTCGTCGAGAATGTGGATGTGATCGGGACGGACCTCACTCCAGATGCGATCATCTGCCGGGCCGACGGCGTCTCCACGAGATGTTCGGCGGTCGTATACGCCACCCACATCGATTCGGGCCGCTTCTCGGACTTTGTCCGGGAAGAGATCGTGCCGATCCGGGCTCAGGGTCTTGCTTCCGAGCCGGTGCCCAAGCTGTTTCACGGTTCCTTTTCCACCTATTGGAAGCTCAACGCGTGGCGCCAAACGTCGGCTGGGCGGATCCTGATGAGTGGGTGGAGGCACAACGCCTGGGATCGGGCATACGGTAGGAGTGAGCCGGCGCTGGACGAGC
>JADFMD010000211.1 GCA_022564055.1 Gemmatimonadota bacterium | reverse complement strand
ACCGTGGCAGTCCGGCCGGTACACTGCCTCCGCGACAGCTTCGTAGGCGTAAAGCGCTTCCGGACGGGGATGTCCGTAGTTGTTGTCGCCGACGGAGATCACGACGACTTCGGGACGTGACGTCTGCAGGAAATCCGCGGTGAAGCCGTTGTTACTGCCGTGGTGGGGTGCCTTCAGGAGCGTGACGTCCGGTACGACCCCCTGCCGCAGGAAGTACGTCAACTCCTGAACCTCCGAATCGCCGCTGAGGAAGGCAGTGAAAGCACCGAAGCGGAGCACGAGCCCGACCGATCGGTTGTTGTGATCCACGGCGTCGATCGGTGGAAGAGGCAGGACCTCGAGCTCGGCGCTCCCCAGGCTGATGGTTCGGGGCTCGGCGGCGAGATAGGTGACGTCCGTCCGCTGCTGGAGCGTCGAAAGCAGCCTTCGGTAGGTGGCGGTGGTGTGCGCCTGGCCGTTGTCCATGTAGAAGCGCACGGGGAGGGCGTTCAGGACGTCGGTCATGCCGCCGATGTGGTCGGCATGGGGGTGGGTGGCGACCAGGAGGTCGATCTCCTCGATGCCCATGTCGCGGAGGAACTGAAGCGGGTTGCTTCGGCCGGCGTCGATGAGGGCGGTTTGGCCTTCCGGGGCTCGGATGACGATGGCGTCGGCCTGGCCGACGTTGAGGAAGGTGATCTGGACGAAGGGGTCGGGCTGGGGGGCGTTCTGTTCGGCGTCCTGGGCAGCAGAGCTTGTGGAGAGGCCGAGGAGGAGGGCGGTGAGGGCGATCACCGCACGCCGCGTGATCGGCGGAGGGAGCAACCAGGTCATGGGATCAAAGCTGTGGGCGGGGGCGTGTGGTGGGCAAGGCGGATGGGGGTGTGATCCTACAGAGTCAGGTAGCTTCGGTGGGTCCGATCAATGCGGTAATCCTCTCCGCCACGGCCTCTGCGAGACCCGCCGGCGCTGTCGGGTCAATATGCACCGCCACCATCTCCACCCGGCGCCCTTCAGGGAAGACTTCCCCAAGCACGGAGCCGATCCATGAAGCCATCTCTGGATCCGCCGCCCTCGTTTCCTCGACGCAGCCAGGCCTCCCTGCGACTACGGAGATTACATCCTCCAGGTCATGGCTGAGGAAAGGGTCATCGGCGCCGCGCCCGCGATAGGCCTCGAGCTTAGAAGCTAGAAAGTGAGGTGCGTCCAAGATTCTGATCGAAAAGGTATCGTTAAGAGGAACCCGAATCGCCTGGGAGAATCCGGTTCGGTACCACTGGTTCGTAAAACCGAGGGCCTGAGCGTGAAGGGGCATTACATCTAAAACGAGATCATCCTTGATCCATCGGTATGGGGGCGTTGCGACGTTTGCAGATTGAAGGAAGCCCCTCTGCCCGAGTCGTTTTCCGAAGGCTGCGTATTGCACGTAGGTCGCCGCTTCAACAATGACATCAGCATCGACGGTTGCCCGTGGTTCTCGAAGCGCCGGGACCGTCCAATATTCCTGAACGACCAAACCGCCGGTGAACACGACTTCTTCCAAGAGAGGTCCGAGGGCCATCGCTACAGCGGCCAGGTATTCCTGGTTGGTCATACGTTTGACCTCGGGGGATCTTTTAACCAGGCACGGAGCCACTCTCCAGCTTCCCGACGTTCGCGGACTCCGCCGATCCGGATCGAATCGATCACGGCTAATGCCAGGTAGACCTCTGGGTCAGCTTCGGGAAGTTCGACGGCCTGGGGTAGCAGAGGGGAAACGGCTTCGCCACGATGTGATCCCGAGGCACTCGCCCACACGAAGCTACGGCCGGAATCTGCCACTCCTGAGGCGTGCGCCGTGGGTACGCCCAGCGTTTCTGCGCCTACCTCGGCGTAGAACACATATCGAAGCCCATGGATCAGGAATTCTGCGAGGTTGTCTCTGAGGACCTCGCGGCGCTCTTTCGCCAAGAGGCGAGCCTTTTCGAGGCGGCGCACTGAGCGATGCGCCCCGCCCACCCCGATCCCGAGCACCTCCCCGAGGTTCTCGTAGCCAACGCCGGGACGCACGACCAAACGCAGCGCGACGGCCATGTCAGCCGGGCGCAGGCTTTCAGCTCGTTTCATAGAATCCCCAGATTTATTCCAGTTTCCGGAAAATGGAAAGTTTTTCCTCTGGGGTCAAGGTGGGTGGGGGACACTAAGGAACACCATTGCGGGTGTCGCCGTGTGCTCGCGGGGTCGCGTCCTTCACTCCCAGTCCACATCTTGGCGCAGAGCAGAATCACAAGATGCTGAGGATTCAGAGATTATGACGGTATGACGAAAGACGTACGCACGGCCATCCTGGACCGATTGCGGTCCCTCCCCGACTCGCCGCCCTTTCGCGATGATCATCCGAGCTACACGCAAACTCCCTCACAGAACCTCCTTACGGGTCTGCCGGAGGAGATTCTCGATGACTTCGCCGCCGGGGATGGCGGGGAGCTAGAGGGTGATCCACCCAAGTTCTGCGCGGCCCACTCCTCCTCTGCGTTGGCGGCGAACGCCTTCGGAGCCTTTCGACTTCACCCAGAACGACTCACGCTGGCTGGCCTGAGGGGCTTCACCGAGACGAGGTTCGAGAAGAAGCTACCTACAGGCCTGGGGGGAATTCCGCCGCACCTCGACTTCTTTGCCAGCGGACCTGAGGGAACCGTCGCGGTGGAGTCCAAGTTCATCGAAATCCTGAGTAGGCAGACGGCGGAGTTCAAACCCCCTTACAGCGGGGCCATCGAGCGGCTCGCAGAGCCATCCTGGACGGAGGTCTATCGATCCTTGGTTCGCGACCCCTCGAGGTTTACTCACCTCAACGCGGCGCAACTCGTGAAACACTACCTCGGGATGCGACACTCTCTGGGCGAACACAGCCGTCCTCAGGTATTGGTCTACGTGTATTGGGAGCCCACGAATGTGGAGGCGGTGAGTGAGTTTTCGACTCATCGGGCTGAGCTGGAGGAGTTTGCGGCTGAGGTGGCGGGATCGGAGGTTCGGTTTGTTGGGGTGAGTTACGCGGAGCTTTGGGGGGAGTGGGAGGAAGCGAATATGTGGCCGGGGGGTGAGCATGTGGTGGCGCTTCGGGGGAGGTATGGGTTGTCGGTGGTGCCGGACGAGTCCTCGGACGGCGGATCCT
>JADFMD010000210.1 GCA_022564055.1 Gemmatimonadota bacterium | reverse complement strand
TGAAGTGGGCTTGAGCATCGTAGCAATCAGCCGTAGAACCGTCGTCTTGCCTGCGCCGTTCGGGCCCAGCAATCCGAACACGCGGCCTGGTTTGCACTCGAAGCTCACATCGTCCACGGCGGTGAGCGTCTTGCCGGTCGGCGCACCGGCACCAAGCTCCTTGCGGATCTTCCGGGTGATCTTGAATTCCTTGCGGAGGTTTCGGACTTGGATCATGGATCTTCCTCACTCTTCCCACCTCCCCTGGGAGGTGGGACGTGGGAGGTGAACGGTAAAGGAAACCGTACGAACGGGCGGAATATCGGGCCTCGCCCCGGCGCGAACAAGCCAAGAACCCCAAACGGTGGGAATCCGGCGTCAGGTGGGCAGAACGGAAGGACGGAAAGACGGGGGGCGGGAGCGGTACCGCCCTACCGCCTTTGGAAACGGCGCGCCGAACCGGGTCATGGTTAGCTTCCCGCTCTTCCCCGTTAGAGCAACCCCACCTGGCGGCGGGGCGTTCGACACGCCACTTTGCGCGTTCTAGTTGCTCATGACCAGCATTCTTCGACAACCGGGACACCGGATCAGTCGGCACCGTAACACCACGGCTCCATGCGGAACGATAGATTCCTCGTCGCTCAGGGTGGAGGAACACCGCGGGCACAGCGGCGCCGCAACAGGTGTCTCCAGCATTCGCCGAATCAGCCTGGTCTCCTTGGAAGAGAACGAGGCATCTGTGATGCGCATTGTCGCCCCCGATCATGAATAAGCCGGGTGAAAAGTTTCTTTGCTGACTGCAAGGATAGCAGAGCCCGGTCAACTGGGAGTCAATTGCCGGGAGATCTCGGCCAACAGGTTGGAGTACACGGGCCTATTCCGTCCTTCCGTCCTTCCGTCCTTGGCGTTTGACCTCGCCGGGATCGGGCCGTCTTCTTGTCCAATAGCGGTCCGAGAACCCGTTCCACGGCGTGAACGACTCGGTCCGGCTCGGCCCGAACGGCGAATTCGCCTTCGATCTCGGCAGTGGCCTTGTCCCTCCTCGCCAGCACCTCCAGACCACCGAAGTTGCGGTAAATCTCCCGGCCGTCAGGGCCGTCGATGGCCACCATCAGGGTAACAGCACTCACAACCCCGTCGGCGCGACCGCCGAACTCGTCCCGCTCGAACGTGTCTTGGAACGCCGCCCCGATGGGCCAGTTTTCACCCCGGAGGTCGTGTGTAGCTCCGTCCCACGAGGCGACGCCCCCGTCGACCAGGGCATCGACTACCTGAAGCTCGGCATATAACAACACCTGCGTGTCGAAGCGTCCCTTCAACTCCCGCAGCAGTTCCTTCCGTGCCGCCTCGAATTTCCCCTCGTCCCGCTCACCGGTGAGGGGATCGAAGAACCCACCCAACTGTCGCAGGATGCCGTCCCAGATCCGGGTGTACTCCGCCCGAGGAACCACGGAAAATCCCGCTTGGCGAAGCCTATCCTCAATCAAGGAGCTGATCTGCGCGGAGGCGGAGTCCGAGACGACCACGCCCTGGGGAGGAACGAGGGGAGTGACTACCACCGCACTCACCACTTTCAGCACGGAGTCGGCGGGCGCGAGGAAGGGGTTGTACTGCTGCTCGGGTGTCTGGAAAGAACATCCAGTGAGGGCGGTTGCGGCAGCCAGGAGCGTCGTTCGTGGCAAACGGAGGGCCATTATCATTACGCAGTTGGCAGTGGGCAGTGGGTTGTACTCATCCAGCGCCCACAACTCCTCACCTTTGTGTGCCGCTATCGGACGTGGCAGCGTCGACCCCCCTAACATACCGATCGTACCACGCCAAATAACGTTCGTACCACTCGCCGTCGGGACTGATCTGGGGGTCCCCCACGCGCTGGATTGCAAACATGTCGTCGATGGTGAGGGTTCGGAGGTCCTGGGCGGGGGTGGGGGTGGGGGCGCTCGCAACGCCGATGAGGAGCAGTACTGACCAACTCGGTTTTTTCATCGAGGAACTCCACATAGTGGCAATAGAATCAGGAGGGGGTCGAGGCCTGCTCGCCGAGGGCCCGCCGCGGCTGGCCGCTCGAAAGCATCCGCTCCGCGAAGTCCATGCGCTCGTGAAGTTCGGTGTACTCCTCGCGAAGCATCCGGACCTCTTCGTGGAGGCCGTCCACCGCATCGGCGAGACGCTCTACCTCCTCACTCTTCGACCCCTTTTGCAGCTGCAACTTGGCACTCAATCGCATCTTCATGCCGACGAGGAAGATGGTGCCGAGGGTGGTGAGCACCATCACCGCCGGAATGACATCAATGATTTGTGGCGGCATTGTCGATTCCCCTGCTAAACCGGCGTGGTCTCAGGCGGGGCGATCGCGTCCCGCGACTTGCCCCCCGAGAGCATTCTCTCGGTGAAATCCACACGGTCGTCGAGATCGGCGAACTCTTCCCGCATCAGGCGGATCTCGTCGTGCAGCTGCTCCACCGCCTCGGTGAGGCGCTCGGTGTCCTCCCCTCCGGGTGTCTCGCGCATCCGAAACTTGTGATTGAACCGCATCTTCAACCCGACGAGCACGATGATGCCTATGCTCGTCATCCCTATGATCGCGGCAAGGGCCTCTATCGCAGCTGGCGTCATGGTCTTTCCTCTCGTTCCTGGGGGGTCGAGACGTCGTGGTGGCGCCTGGCCCCACCCACCGTACGGTAATCGAATCCCCCCGAGTTTCACCGAATCACGGCGTCTTCTTGGGAAAGTCGATCTCGGCCTGGGTGGCAACCTCGGTTCCCAAGCTGGCCCACGTATCAAAAGCAAACTCCAGCAGCGCCACGCCGCAGGTCGGCAGGTTATCGAGCGAGACCTTGGCCAAGTGGTTGACCATCTCCGTCAGGTCGGGATTGTGACCAAACAACATCACTCGCCCTACACTGTCGTCCGTCTCCCGAACAAGCTCGACCAAGCCGGCCACCCCTGCACCATAAATCCGCTCATCGATCTCTATGTCATCGGGTGGAAAGCCCAGGGCCTCCGCAATGACTCGGGCCGTTGTCAGCGCCCTGTTGGCCGGGCTGGACAATATCACATCCGGTCGGTAGCCGCGTTCCGCCAACCGATCCCCCATCATCGGCGCGTCGCGCCTACCCCGCTTATTCAGCGGACGGTCGCGGTCCGCAAGCTCAGGATTCTGCCAGCTG
>JADFMD010000209.1 GCA_022564055.1 Gemmatimonadota bacterium | reverse complement strand
CGCCAGGGGGCGGCTCGGTGACGAGGCTCACTCCGATGGTCACGGCGAAGCCCAGGGCGAAGCCAGGAATCATTTCGTAGAGATCGTAGAACTGGGACTTGAAGAGGAGTACCCAACCCACCGCACCGGTGAACCCCGCGATCATCCCCGCGATGGCCCCGGCCCTGGTGGTCCCCTTCCAGAAGAGGGAACAGAGAATTACGGGAGTGAACGCGGACGCGAGCCCGGACCATGCGAATAGCACGAACCAGAAAATCACGCGGACTTCCCTGAGCGCGAGCGCGATGGCCGCGGCCCCGATCACGACCGTCGTCAGCTTTCCCCACCGAGAAAAGACCTTGTCGGTCCAGGGTGGATTGAAAGTCTTCTGGATCACGTCCCGCACCACCGCAGACGACGCCAGAATCAGGAGCGAATCCACGGTCGACATGATGGCCGCCAGGACGACCACCAGAAAAATTCCGGTGAAGAAGGCCGGGAAAAGCTCGGTGCCCATCACGGGATAGATCGTCTCGGGGTCGTCGAGGCCGGGGAAGAGCACTCGCCCGGCCATTCCCGCGAAGATCGCCCCGATGTCGAAGATGATGACGCAGATAACGGCGATGAGACTGGCGTCGGTAACGGTGTCTTTGTCGCGGCCGGAAATGAACCGGGTGAGAAGCTGTGGGGACCCCAGGAATGCGAAGCCGATCGCCACAAACCCCACGGCGCTTGCGATCCCGGCGACACTGAGGCCGTACTCGCCCAGGGGACGCAGAAGGGCGGGGTCGGTCGCCTGGAGTGCCGCGGTCATTTCCATCCAGCCCCCGGCTGCGGCGATCCCTACGACCGGCAGTGTTATGAGGCAGGCCACCATGAGAATCCCCTGCAGGAGATCGCTGTACGCGACGGCCTTGAAGCCCCCTATCGTCGTGTAGTAGAGGATGATCGCCGCGCCGACCACTACTCCGGTCTCATAACTCGTGCCCAGGAACGACTGGAACGCCCGCCCCGAGGCGGTCAGCTGGGCAGCCGTGTAGAACGCGGCCATGCTGAAGATGATGATGGCGCTCACGATCCGGAGGACATGCGCAGAATCCTGAAACCGGTCCTCGAGATAATCAGGCACCGTGATGGAGTCGAAACGGTCCGTGTACTCCTTGAACGGCCTCGCCACCAGAACCCAGGCCAGGGTGACGCCCATCACTTCACCGAGGATCACCCAGAAGGCGTGAGCTCCGACGAGGTAGCCCATGCCCGTGAGGCCGAGGATGAGCCACGCGCTCTCCCCGGTCGTGTTGGAGCTGAAGGCGATCACCCAGGAGGGAAGTTTCTTCCCGGCGACGTAGTAGCCGGCGACCTCGCCGGACTCCTTGCCCCCCCACCAGCCGATGGCCAGCAGTACGAAAAGGTAGACCACCAGAACGGCGATCACCGTCCCGGACGCCATCATCGGGTCGACCCTTCGCCGTCACTGGGCAGGCCCGCACCGCCACCCGTCAGGCCCCCGTCAGAACGCGTCTTTCTTTCCTTTCTATGAACCCGGAAAAACGCGATCACAATGGCCAACGGGATCGCGACCGACCCGATCAGGAGTAGCCAGGACTCCCAAGGGAGACCGGCGATCACGGGGTGCCGTCGGCGGCCCGGCAGGCCCGGGCGAGCCTGGCCATCGCGTCGTCCACCTCCTCTGCGGTGATGAGCATGGAAGGGCCCATTCTCACCACGTTCCCGTGCCTCCCGCCGAGGCCCACGAGGAGTCCCTCATCCTTGGCGGCTTCCAGAACAGCCTGGGCCCGGCGCGGGCTGGGTTCCTTGGTCGACGGGTCCTCGACGAGCTCCATCGCCTGCATGAGCCCCATCCCCCGGACCTCTCCGATCCAGTCGAACTCGGTGTCGAGAGCATCCAGAGCACGCCTGACCTGGTCACCTCGCTCTGCAGAGCGGGCGGGGACGTCCTCCTCTTCCATCACGGTCATCGTCGCGACCGCCGCGGCCATACATACCGGATTTCCACCGAAGGTCGAGATGGAGCTCGAGCTCCACGACTCCGCGATCTCGTCGGTGGCGATCGTCGCGCCGACCGGAAAGCCGCTCGCGATCCCCTTCGCCATCACCATGATGTCGGGCACGACGTCGGAGTGCTCGATCCCGAACCAGGCCCCGCCCGTCCGTCCGAAACCGGTCTGAACCTCGTCGCTGATAAAGAGGCCTCCGTACGAGCGGATCACCTCGGCCGCTCGGGTCAAATACCCTGAGGGAGGAACGACGAAGCCCGCGACACCCAGGATAGTCTCGGCGAGGAGCGCGGCCGGCCGGCCGCTGGTGGTGGTCTCGATGACCTCGACCAGGTCGTCGATGAAGAAGTCGGTGTTTTCCTCCTCGGTGGCCCCGTCTCCCAAGGGCGACCGGTAGACGTAGGGGGCACGGGCGTGTTTGACGCCAACCGTCTGGGTCGGAAGGGGACGCCAGGAGGCGTGCCCGGTGAGGTCGGTGGTCAGTGCGCTACGCCCCGAATAGGCGTACCGCAGCGCAATGATCTCGCTGCGGCCGGTGTGGATACAAGCGGCGGCCACCGCGGTCTCGTTCGCCTCCGTGCCGCTGTTGGTGAAGGCCGAGCGGTTGAGGTCTCCCGGGCTCAATCGGGAGAGCTGTTCCGCGGCCGCCACCTGCTGCTCCGTGACGTAGAGCGTAGAAGTGTGTCCGAGGCGACGCATCTGCGCCTCCACGGCCGAAACCACATCTGGATGGCAGTGGCCTACCGAAGTCGTGAGGATTCCCGCGAAGAAGTCGAGATACTCCTTCCCCTCCTTGTCCCGCACCCAAACACCCTCTCCCTGCGACAGGACCAGTGGCTCGGCATAGTACGGTTTCACCCAGGGGAAGAGATGCTCTCGATGTGGCTCCGGGGATCTCACCATCGGCTG
The DNA here is from genome assembly GCA_022564055.1 of Gemmatimonadota bacterium. Classification (GTDB taxonomy): domain Bacteria; phylum Gemmatimonadota; class Gemmatimonadetes; order Longimicrobiales; family Gaopeijiaceae; genus UBA822. The sequence goes on along the minus strand of JADFMD010000209.1, from coordinate 286 downwards.
ATGACCACCCGCTTGTCCGTGAAAAACTCGATGGCGTCCTTTCCCTGAGCCTTCAGGTCGCCGTAGAAGGAGCCCCGGGAGCCTCCGAACGGAAAACATGCCATCGGGGCCGCCACTCCGATATTCACACCGATCATGCTGATGCCCGCGTTGTAGCGAAAATCCCGGGCGGCCCGGCCGCTCCGGGTGAAGATCGAGGTTGCGTTTCCATACCCGACCTCGTGCATGAGCGCGATCGCGTCCTCGACCGACTCCGCACGCTTGGCGCCCACCACGGGACCAAAGA
>JADFMD010000208.1 GCA_022564055.1 Gemmatimonadota bacterium | reverse complement strand
TCGCCGGATCTCCTGTCTGAGAACGGACTGTAGGTTCGGCATTCGTGTCTCCTAGAGGGGATCATCACCACGCCTTCCACGAAGACGCGAAGCCAGGGGATCTGGGGCTTCAATTACTGCCCATCCGTTGCTTCAATTCCTCGAACCAGTTGAGCACTACGTTGATGCCTGGCCCTATACCCTCGTCGATCCCTTCAGGCAACTTGACCGCCACGAATCGCCCGTCGGACGACACATCGTAGTTTCGACCCTCTGACTCCGCGTAGTAGGGCCACTCCATGACGACCTTGCGGTCACTGAAGGCAAACGGCGCATCTGGGTCGCTGACGTCGATCGATACCGAGGCCAGCTGGAAACCGGTAGCGCTGGGCTGCAGATAGAACAGCTCCCGCCCGTCACGTGACCAAAGCGGGAAAAGACCGCCGTTGTTCGAGACTGGGACCAGATCCCCTTCGACTTGTGGAAAGGGCCGGACGTAGATCTCGAAGTCGCCCGATTCGTCTGACTGGTACGCCATCCAGCGACCGCTCGGCGACAGTTCCGCGTTGCGTTCGTGAAAGCCGTCAGCCAAGCGCCAGACGACCCTAGCATCATCCTCGATCGAGATCATGACCAGGTCGTCGCCGCTCCCCGGATTGGCCTGGTCACGGAACACGAGGGCTGTTCCGTCAGACGTAAAAAAATACGGACTTGGACTTTCCGCTCCTCCAAAGATGGACGCGTCGGCCAGCATCTCCGGGGCGCCCGTATTGTTGGAGGCCTTCCAGAAAAGACCGGCCGAACCCCCATACGCAACACGCTCCCCATCGGGCGTCCACACAGGATACGTCTGCAGACCGTCACCGAGGCTCAACCGGGTCAACGTTTCCCCGCCAAAATCCCAGATCAAGATCTCATCCTCCTCACCGCGCTCATCCAGAGCCAGGCGACTCTCATTCGGTGAAAGGCGAGGGTAGACATAGGCACCCCGAGGGGCCGCGATCGGCTCCTCTCGGCCGTTCCGGTCGGCCCAGACCAGGAACCGCTGTGCGCCAGCACCGGCCTCACCCGACGCGTACACCAGCCGCCCGCCGTCCGAGATGTCGAAGTTGGCAGCCCCGCGGCTCTTAACACTGACCCCTTCGACGAGCAGGACGGGGCTACCTGTGATCGTGAGGGATTCGACATCGAATGGCACGGCGCTCACCGATCCGTCTGACATTGCATAAACCAAGTGACCCGTTGACACGTACCTGGGGCTGACGCCCTGGAGGCCGAGTCGCGTCACTTTCCTGGAGTCGATGTCGAGCACAGCGAGCTGCCCGCTGACCAGCTCCTGAAGTCCGAGTGGCGAGATTACGAACACAACAGCCTCCCGACCGTCGATCACGGACGGCCAAACATGTCGTTCGGCGACCTCGGTGCTGTCCACCGTCGTAAGCGCCTCCGGTACTCCTCCGCCTTCGGCGATGCGGAAGAGGCCGGCGTACGCCGTGCCGAAGACGATCCTGTGATCCGCTCCCCAACTCACGCCGCGAATGACGCTTCGCGCATCGGTCAGCAACATGGGCACGCCCCCGAGTGTGGACACTCTCTCAAGGGTGGAGGGACGATCAGCCGGAATGAACGCCACCCATTCGCCGTCGGGTGAAATGACCGGGCCGACGCCGCCCTCCCCGCCGCGCAAGGGGGCGCCCCTAAACTCCTTGAGCGGTTGCAGGTAGAGCTGTGACGTGATCCCCTCTGAAGCCGGGCCCATGTACACGATCAGCGTACCGTCTGGGGATATCGCTAGATCCCGGTTTTCGCCCCGAAAACCCAGTCGTGCACTAGCGGGCGGGTTTATCGTGAATCGTACCAGATCTGCGGGCAGGGGAGGACGCTCAGGGCCGAGCCAACCCCAGGCTGCCAACCCTGCGAGCAGGACAGCGGTCATCCCAAACGCGACTGTCAGCCGCTTCCAAGGGCCGACGCTAGCCACGACTTCGGGAGCCTCGGTCTCCCCGTGCCTGAACCCCGGATCGGCCAGAGCCCTAGCGAACTCCTGAGCACCCGAGAAGCGGTCCGCAGGCAGCTTCTCCAGCGCCTTTCTGATCGCTGCGTCCACGTTGGGCGGAATCGACGGACGCTCATCTGTGGCCGATACAGGCTTGCCCGCGATAATCTTGCCGAGCACAGCTTGAGCCGTACTCCCCGGATACGGCGGATCACCGACCAGCATCTCGTACAAGACGCAACCGAGAGCATAGGTGTCGGTTTGGGGACCCACGTTCTGATCGCCCGTCGCCTGTTCGGGGGACATGTAGTGCGGCGTGCCGAGGCTTAGCCCGGTTTCCGTTAGACGACCTCCTCCAGCCACTCCGAGGGCCAGCGCGATCCCGAAATCGGCCACCAGGGGCTCGCCGTCTTGCAGCAGGATGTTGCCCGGCTTGATGTCGCGGTGGATCACTCCGTGTTCGTGCGCGTGCTGGAGCCCGGCGGCGACCTTCGAGGCAAGAGCCACCGCTTCATCGACGGGGAGCTGCTTCTCGCGGTCTATCCGGTCGCGGAGGGTCTCGCCTTCCACGTAGGGCATCACGTAGAAAAGGAAGCCATCGGCTTCGCCCGAATCGTGGAGCGGCAGGATGTGGGGGTGCGTCAGGTTTGCCGTTGTCTCGATTTCTGCGACAAACCGCTCGGCGCCGACTACGGCCGCCAGCTCGGGCTTCAGGACCTTGAGGGCGACGTTGCGGTTGTGCTTCAGGTCCTTGGCGAGGTAGACCGTGGCCATGCCGCCCTCACCGAGCTCACGCTCGATGGCGTAGCGGCCTTCGAGGGCGGCGTTCAGGCGGGCGACTGGATCGGACATGTGCGCACTCCGAGTTCAGACTGCGGGCAACATCCGAGAGGGGACCGGTAGGCGCAAGCGGTTCGCACCATCCTAACGAGAAGACGGCCACCTCCGAACGATGGGGGGTGCTAGTCGCCTTAGCAGTAGCCCTGTCGCCCTGATGGCTAACGCGGCAGTAGCAATCACTTGTTAAGTGGAAGCCGGACGCCTGAGATGAGCCCGACTAGCCAGAGCTCTGGACGAAGTCAGCAAGTTGTTTCCAAAGCTGATTATTCCACCATCGACGCGCCGCAGCGCTTGTCGAGGGAGCGACGAACAGACTCGTTAGCCCAAACCTATCAGACTGCATCCCGTAGGTGACCTGTCTCCGACCCAGGGCCTCCG
>JADFMD010000207.1 GCA_022564055.1 Gemmatimonadota bacterium | reverse complement strand
GGGGGGCGACGATCGCGGGGGCGGCGATGGGGGGTGGGGAGGGGGTCGGGGTCATGGATCGGACGTTGGGGGACGAGAGGCTTCAGGAGGCGCTGGCTGGCGTGGAGGCGCTGACGTTCGATGTGTTTGGGACGGTGGTGGATTGGCGGACTTCGATCATTCGGGAGGGGCAGGTTCTTTCGTTGGAGAAGGGGTTCGACTTGGACTGGGAGGGCTTTGCGGACGCTTGGCGGCGGGGGTATGGGCCGGCGATGAATCGGGTTCGTACGGGGGAGCTGCCTTGGTTGAAGATCGATCAGCTGCATCGGTTGATTCTGGATGATCTTCTGGTGGAGTTCGAGCTGCCCGATATGACGGAAGCGGAGATCGACCATATGAATCGGGTTTGGCATCGGCTGATCCCTTGGCCGGACACGGTGCTGGGGCTCGGGCGGCTCAAGGCGAACTACGTTTTGGCTACGCTGTCGAACGGCAATGTGTCACTGCTGACGAACATGGCGAAGAACGCGGGACTGCCGTGGGATGTGATCCTGTCGGCGGAGTTGTCGGGGCATTACAAGCCGGACCCCGAGGTCTACATCAAGGCTGCGGATCTGTTGGGCCTTCCTCACGAGCGGGTGATGATGGTGGCTGCCCACAAGGGCGACCTCAGGGCGGCGGGGGCGTTGGGGTTCAAGACGGCTTTTGTTCCGAGGCCGCTCGAGTACGGGCCGGACCGCGAGATCGATACGACGCCGGACCCGGCGTTCGACGTGAACGCGACGGACTTTTTGGATCTGGCGGCGCAGCTTTAGAGCGTACTCTCCCGGTCCCCGGTCAACCGGCGCGCTGCAGCACCTCGGCCTCGAGTCGGTCCCCGAGCCGGTCGCGTTCGATATCCAGATCGTAGCCCGTCTGCAGATTCAGCCAGAACCTCTCGGACGTTCCGAAGTACCTGGAAAGTCGAAGGGCCGTGTTGGCCGTTACGGATCGCTTCCCGTGAACGATTTCGTTGATGCGGCGCGGCGGCACGCTGATGTCTTTGGCTAGCCGATACTGGCTAATTCCCATCGGCTCGAGAAACTCCTCGAGCAGGACTTCGCCCGGGTGGACCGGGTTTAGAGTCGCAGAAGCCATTTGCTCCCCCTAGTGGTAGTCGGTGATCTCGACGTCATGCGCGTCGCCGGCCTGCCATCGAAAACAGATTCGCCATTGTCGGTTGATACGTATGCTGTACTGTCCTGCGCGATCGCCTTTCAGCTTCTCGAGTCGATTGGCGGGCGGAACGCGTAGGTCGGCGAGGGTCGTTGCCGCATCCACCATTCGGAGCTTCCGGAGGGCGACGCGCTGCACGTCCGCGCCCAATCGCTTGACCGGCTGTCGAGAGAAAAGGCGTTCAGCGTTTCGATCCCCGAAACCCTTTATCATTTCACAGCATAACGTATGGCGTTAATAACGTCAAACGTTATTACGGTCCCGGGTTCTAATCCCCGCGCGGTTCAGCACGCTTCGCGAGGGCGAATCCCCCTTGTCATATGCTCTACTCGTTTCAGGCCCCGCCTGAACGCCGCCCTCTCAGGCCGCTACGCCATCGAGCGCGTCAGTATTCGGCCCTGATGACGTCCGTCTTGCTGAAGGCGTCGCCCTTGAAGAGCAGGGGCTCCCTCGAGGCCATGGCCATGCCGTAAGCGAGGCAGTCCCCGTAGTTGAGCACCGCGGGTGAGCCAACGCCCTTGCCGAAGCGCGAGTACGCGAGGCGGGCGAGCCTCGCTCCATGCTCCGTGAACGGTTCCGACGCTATGCCGAGGCGCTCCAGCAGCGCGTCGAGGGCGACCTCCCCGCCCGGACCTTTCTTGGCCAGCATGACCGCGGCCGCCTCTACGTTCCCGCGGGAACGTGTTTGTCGCGTTCGAACACGGAGTTGCCCGATTACGTCATTGCTCGCCGCCCGCCCACGATCCCGCGCCGAGCCTCGAGCTCCTCGAGTTTGCGCTGGGCCGGTCGCTCCTCGCGACTCTGTCGCCTTCACCCGCTGGTGCGCTCCTCGAGCGCCTGCACGATCCAGGAGTTGAGGCTTACCCCGTCGGTGGACGCGGCCGGAGCTACTTGCTGATGAAGAGTAGGGCCCAGGCGAACGTTCAGTTTGCCCGAGAACGGCTTGCGCGGCTCGACGCCATCCTCTTCGCAAGAAAGTAGGTATTCGTCTCGGCCTCACTCCGATCGCTTCCAGGAACGCTGCGATGTCACGTACCGTTGCTCTACCGGTTTCGGGTCCCGGGTGAGGACGGTGCACCACGATGCGTTCCACGCCCCTAATCCCCTCAAGCGGGTTCGTAGCGCTCGACGTTGATTCGATCGGCGTGCTGACGGGCTTGGGCGAGCTCGTAATTGGCCTGGAGCCGGGTCCAGGTTTCCGCGTTCGACCATCCGGCCATTTCAAGCCTGATCGCCATTTCAGGCGATATTCCCGCCTGTCCGTTGAGCAACCGGGAGAGTGTATGGCGGGCAACACCCAGATGCGCGGCTGCGGCCGTAACGCTCAACTCGAGTGGATCGAGACATGTGTGCTTTATGGTGCGCCCCGGATGGGGTGGGTTTTTCATGGGCATGGTTCTTCTCCTTCTTTCATCCCTAGTGGTAGTCCACTAGATCGACGTCATGGGCATCGCCGCCTTCAAAGCGGAAAATGATTCGCCAGTTTCCCGAGACGGTCACACTCCAAAAACCTCGGTACTGGCCCTTGAGCCGATGAAGCCGAAGCCCCGGAACGTTCATCCCCTGGGGACTGTCAGCGGCATCCAGAAGTCCCAGAACGCTCTTGATTCGTTCGACCTGATCGGCCCTGACCCTGCTCCGATCATCCTGCTCAAAGAGCCGCTTTAGCCCACGATGCCGAATGGATCCTAGCACCTGTAACTGTATCGTGTATCGGTACACATAGCAACATCGTCCGTTTTAGGGGCGGTGATGAAGGGTTTCCGGTGGCGTCTGACATTCCGCCTACCGTGTGGTTTCCGCTTGGAAACACAGCATATCCGGGAACTTCGTCCGGTTCCATTGCTCGATGGGACGATCGGAGTGGCAAGTCACACCGACCGCCCATCCGTGCTCCTTGTGGGCCGTCCACCGCTTGCGCCCACAGCCCCACTCTCGGATGTTGAGCGCAGCCTGGTCCCGGAGTGCGCCCATGCCCGATCCAGTCACCCGCCTCAACGCCG
>JADFMD010000089.1 GCA_022564055.1 Gemmatimonadota bacterium | reverse complement strand
ATCGTGGCACGCATCGAAGTGGCCGAGATATCGGCATCGATCTGGGACCCGTTCACACCCGAGGTCCAGTCCACACGGGTCCCGAACGACCGCATCAGCGACACCGTGACGCCCGGCAGGGTGAACGACTCTCGGAAAACTCCGAGCCGCCCACCCACCGACAGCACGCTCTCGGTGCTCGCGAACCCGTCGGATTCGTCCAGAAAAATGAGACTTCCGGACGCGAGAAGATCGAGTGAGAGCAGCCCGCCGACGGTCGGCATCAAGGAAAACCCGTCGAGTACGCCTACCGCTACCGAACCCTTCACCCCATAGGTGTTGACTACGTTCTCCCCAGCCGCGCCCGTGCCCCCGCCCAAAATGTCCGGCATGGCGAAACGGGCCATCCGGAGGCGGACGTCCAGGCTCACGCGGGGCGCGCTTCCCAGCCGCCTTCCGATGGTGCTGTATGAACCGGAGAGCTGGGTGCCCATGGCGTGGGTAATGGCGATCCCACCCCGCACGGCCTGGGCCGCCAGGACCGCGCTCTGGCAGGAGGTGAGCAACTCCGCCGATCCGCCGGACGCACACTGGGTGACGAAGGGTCCCAGATCTTGGCCCGCCGCCGAACCCAGAGTGCCCGAGAGCAGAAAAACGCAGAACGCTACAGGCCTGGCCCTCACGCCCACCGTACGCCCTCGCCGACCTCCACCTCTCCCATCACCCATCCCGGAGCCTCACCTCGGCTCAAGCCCTCGAGAACACCGTCGACATCCTCCGGTGCGACGATCGCGATCATGCCCACGCCCATGTTGAACACGCGCAGCATCTCGTCCCGCTCGACGCCTCCCGCCTTCCCGAGCAGGCGAAACACTTCCGGAACCTCCCAAGAAGCGAGGTCGATCACCGCGCCGAGCTCCGATCCGAGGGTCCGGGGCAGATTGCCCGGAATGCCACCACCGGTGATGTGAGCCAGGCCCCGCACGTGTCCGGCCTCCAAAGCGTCGGACAAGACCGGCAGATAGCTGCGATGCACGTCCAGGAGGACGTCCGCGACCGAACGGCCGGACTCGGGAAACTCGTCATCGATCGACAACCCCATGGACTCGAAAACGATCTTCCGCGCCAAGGTGTATCCGTTGGTATGAAGGCCGGTCGACCCAAGGCCGATCAAGACGTCTCCGGCGCGGACGCGGGAGCCATCCAGAATCCTGTCGCGCTCCACGACCCCCACGATGAAACCGGCCAAATCGTACTCGTCCTCGGCATAGAACCCGGGCATCTGTGCGGTCTCTCCGCCAAGGAGGGCGCACCCGTTTTCTTTACACGCTTTCGCCACTCCGGCCACGACATCGGTCACCAAGCTCTCATCCATGGTGCCGCACGCGAGATAGTCCAAGAAGAACAAAGGCCGGGCCCCCTGCACGAGAATGTCGTCGACGCAGTGGTTCACGAGATCCTGGCCCACGGTGTCGTGGCGGGCCGCTAAAAAGGCGACCTTGAGCTTCGTGCCCACCCCGTCCGTGCTCGACACGAGCACGGGGCTCTCCAGGTCACCGGGGACGGCATAGAGGCCGCCGAACTGCCCGAGCGCCGAAAGGGTATGTTCATCCCGGGTGGAAGCCACCAACGCCTTGAGGCCTTCCTTGACGCGCTCAGCCGCGTCCAGATCGACCCCCGCCGAGCGGTAGTCGAGCGCGCCCCGCTCAGCCATCCGACTCCACCAACCCATGTTCAAAGGCCGTCATTTCCTTGAATCCCATGATCCGGCTCTGGATCTCCTTCTGATGGAGAGAATGAAACCGATCGACGCTGAAACTCTCTACCGCAAACGAACCCATGACCGACCCGTAAACCATGGCCCTCCGCAGATCCTCCGGGTCCTGAGAATCGACTGAGGCGATATACCCGACGAAGCCACCCGCAAAGGCATCTCCAGCTCCGGTGGGGTCGAAGATCACCTCCAGGGGGAAACCGGGCACGAAGAACATCCAGTCCGGCCCGAAAAGAATCGCACCATGTTCGCCCTTTTTCACCACCACCAAGCGTGGGCCGCGCTCCTGAATCCACCGTGCCGCCCGGACGAGATTGTGGTCTCCTGCGAGCTGCCGGGCCTCGGCGTCGTTGACCATCAAGATATCGACCCGCTTCAGGAGTTCGACGAGGGCCTCACGACTCCCCTCGATCCAGTAGTTCATCGTGTCGCAGATGACGGCCGCCGGCTCCCGCATCTGATCGAGAACCTCTAGCTGGAGCACGGGATCGATGTTACCCAGGAAAACGTACCGCGAGTCGCGAAACGCATCCGGCACCCGCGGTCTGAAGTCCCCGAACACGCCGAAGCGGGTCTCGAGTGTGTCCCTCGAGCTCAGGTCATCCGAATACCGAGCAGCCCAGAAAAAGCTCTCGCCCTCGGCATGTTCCACGCCCGATAGGTCGGCACCTCGCGCGGTAAGAAAATCCAGTTTCTCGAACGGGTAGTCGTCTCCGACCACGCCAACCAATCGCACCGGACCCAGAAGGCTCGCGGCGGCGGCGAAAAACACGGCCGACCCACCGATCACCCGATCGGCCGAGCCGAAGGGCGTCTCCACCGAGTCGAGAGCCACGCTTCCCACCACCAGAATCGACATCCCTCTCCCTATCCGGCCACGTCTTCATCTCGGATCATCTGCTCCGGAGCCATGATACCCAAGATGGTGAGCCCGTTTCGAAGCACGATCTGGACCGAACGCGACAGAGCCAGCCGCGCCCCCCGAAGGCCGTCATCCTCCACAAGCACCGCCAATTTCGGGTTCCGGCTCGGGTTGCCCGCATGATACCATGAATTTACCGCCCCCGCGGTCTGCTCCAAATAGTCACAGATCAGGTGGGGTGCCCGCAGGCGCGCCGCGTTGCGGACCAGGTCCGGGAACTGCGTGAGCGCCTTGATCAGCTCCCGCTCCGCATCTGTCGCAAGCACGGAAAGATCGACGCCATCGGTCCCGATTGAAGACCGCTCCAGGCCGGCTTTCTTGAAGATGCTGCACATGCGGGCGTGGGCGTACTGGACCTTGTACACCGGATTCTTGTCTGACTGGTCCAATGCGAGAGCCAGATCGAAGACGAGATGCGCATCCGGCTTCCTCATCTGAAAAAAATAACGCGTGACGTCGACCCCGACCTCCGCCATGAGCTCCCGAAGCGTCGTGTAGGAGCCCGCTCTCTTCGAGAACTTCACTTCCTTCCCGTCCCGCTCCACCCGCACCATCTGGTGGAGGACGTACTCCGGGTACCCCGCCGGTAACCCGAGCGCCTGGACCCCCGCCTGCACGCGGGCCATGGTTCCGTGGTGATCGGCGCCCTGGACGTTGATGGCGTGATGAAAGCCACGTTCCCACTTGTCCATGTGGTAGGCGACGTCGGGAAGAAAGTAGGTCGGAGATCCATCACTCTTGACCATGACGCGATCCTTTTGGTCTCCGTAATCGGTCGTGCGAAGCCAGACCGCACCGTCCAGATCGAAGACCTTGCCGGTCCCTCGCAGGGCCTCGACAGTGGAAACCACACGACCGTCATCGTATAGGGAAGACTCCAGGAAGTAGACGTCGAAGTGAATGCGGAAGTCCGAAAGGTCGAGGTCCTGCTCGGCGCGAAGGGTGCGCACCGCGGTCTCCCGCATGACACCGAGTGCCTCTTCATCCCGGATTCCTACGAAGCGATCCCCATGTTCCTCCGCCAAGCTCGCCGCGATCTCGCCGACGTACTTTCCCTGGTATCCCCCTTCGGGGATCTCTTCCTCGCGCCCAAAGTGTTGCTGATACCTGGCCCAGACGCTCTCGGCAAGACGATCGATCTGGGCTCCAGCATCGTTGTAATAGTACTCCCGGCTCACGGACCATCCCGTCCAGTCGAGTAGACCTGCAAGGGCGTCTCCGATCGCACCCTGCCGCCCGTGGCCGAGGTGCAGCGGCCCCGTCGGGTTGGCCGAGACGAATTCGACCACGATGGACTCTCCACCCCCTTCATCGCAGCGCCCGTAATCGTCATCGGCGGCGATGATATCCACGATCCCGGATGCGACCTGCCCGGAGCTGAGCTTGAAGTTCAAGAAGCCCGGCCCGGCCACGCTCACGGACTCGATGGCGAAGCGCTCGGTGTCGATTCGGGAGGCGATCTCTTCGGCGATCGCGAGAGGCGGCCGCCCCAGCTCTTTTGCCAACGTCAGGGCGACGGTTGTCGCCAGATCGCCATGGCTGGGATCCCTGGGTTGGTCGAGGCGCACGTCGACGTCCTCCACCCCCATCCCGCGGAGCGCCTGCTGGACCGCCTGCTTGATGGCTTCTTCAGACATGGATTTGTCGTCCCCCTCGCCCCGGTCAGGACTCCGACTGGGAGGACTTACCGGAACGGGACGATTTCGATCCGCCCGATGCCTTCGAAGCGTCACCCGAGGCTCCCTTCGACTCGCTCGAGCCCCCGTCGGGTGGACCGCCGTCCGATCCGCTCCCCGCGGAAGAGGCGGTACCCGCGCTGGTCTTTTTTCCCGAGTCGCCGCTGGCCTCTTTCTTCTCGGACGAGGCCGCTTCCTTGTCGGAGGACGCGGCCTTCTTGTAGGCCTCGCTCCGATGGTCCGTGATATAGAACCCTTCACCCTTGAAGATCAGGCCCGCCCCTACCGACAAGAGACGCTCGGCGATCTTTCCGCACTCCGGACATTTCGTCCGGGGTTCGGCAGACATCGGCTGGACCAGCTCGAATTCATGACCCTTCGGGCAACGGTACTCGTACGTGGGCATCTCGGATTCGCGTCAAACGGTGAATCGGCCCATGGCAGGCACGGAAGCCGTGGTGGCGCCCGACCGAAGAGCTGGAACGACAGCGGCGTGGGCCAAACAGGGGTGGAAGGTAACGGCTGTCGCAGGCATGACCAGTAGGCCCGGCACCGCCGCATGCTCCTTTTTCACCCGCCTGTTAAGATTTGTGGGTCCCCCACTCTTCCCGCAGCACTTCACTGATTTCCCCTAGCGTGGCCGACGCTTTGACCGCCGCGATGATCGGAGGCATCAGATTATCCCCGGACCGGGCCACGGATCGGACCCCCTCCAGCGCTTGCGAGCTATCCGCCGAATCTCGCCCTGCCTTGAAGTCGTCCAACCGGCGTTTTTGATCCTGCTCGAGCTCCGAAAAATCGGGACTCGGGACCGAAATGGGGTCCTCTTCGTCTTCCTCGAAAACGTTCACCCCCACCACGAGGCGCTCCTTCTCCTCGATTTCCTTCTGGTGTCGGTAGGCGGACTCGTGGATCTGGTCCTGCATGAACCCGATGGCCTTCGACGCTCCTCCCAATCCGTCGATTTCTTCAAGGTAGGCACGAGCCACGTCTTCGATCTCGCGGGTGAGGGCCTCCACGTAATAGCTGCCGGCGAGAGGATCCGCAGTGTTCGTGACTCCCGATTCGTGTGCCAAAATTTGTTGGGTGCGAACGGCGAGCTTGGCGGCGCTTTCGGTCGGCAGCGCCAGCGCTTCGTCGAAACCGTTCGTGTGCAACGACTGGGTCCCGCCAAGCGTAGCCGCCAGGGCCTGTATGGTCACGCGGACCACGTTGTTGAGCGGTTGCTGAGCCGTCAGCGTCGAACCACCGGTCTGCGTATGAAAGCGCAGTTGACATGAGCGGTCCGAAGCGCCGAAGCGCTCTTTCATGACCAGGGCCCAAAGCCGCCGGGCCGCCCTGAATTTAGCCACCTCCTCGAGAAGGTCGTTGTGCGCGGCGAAGAAGAAGGAGAGCCGCGGCGCAAAATCTTCCAACGGGACCCCCGCGGCCAACACACTCTCGACGTAGGTGAGTCCGTTGGCCAGCGTGAACGCGACCTCCTGTGGCGCGGTGGACCCGGCCTCCCGTATGTGATAGCCCGAGATCGAAATCGAATTCCACGCGGGCATCTCGCGGGCGCAGAAGGTTATCACGTCGGTCGCCAGCCTGAGGCTGGGGTCCACGGGGTAGATGTACGTCCCCCGGGCGATGTACTCTTTGAGCACATCGTTCTGTACGGTGCCGGCCAGCCCGTTTCTCCCTACGCCCTTCTCGTCTGCTACGCAAAGGTAGAGAGCAAGAAGAATGGCCGCCGTCGAATTGATGGTCATCGAGGTGGAAACTTGATCGAGCGCGATCCCGTCGAAGAGAGTCCGCATGTCCTCGATGGTGTCGATCGAGACACCGACGCGGCCGACCTCGCCCCCCGCAATGGGATGGTCCGAATCGTACCCCATCTGCGTGGGAAGATCGAATGCGACCGATAAGCCGGTGGTGCCCTGTGCCAGGAGGTAGTGGTACCGCTCGTTGGTCTCCTGTGCCGTCCCGAAACCGGCGTATTGCCGCATGGTCCAGAGGCGGCCCCGATACATGTCGGGGTAGATGCCCCGCGTAAACGGAAATTGGCCCGGCCTCTCGAGTCCCTCCGCATCACCGGCGTCGGCGTCGTAGAAGGCACCGACTTCGATTCCGCTTCCGGTACGGAAGCGCCTCTCGCTGCTCACTCCGACTCCGGGTCGGCTGGAAGCATTTCCATCAGGATCTCGTCCTTCTCGACCGTCTGACCCGCGCCGACGTGGATGGTGCCGACGCGGCCTCCGACCGGGGCGGTAAGTGAATTCTCCATCTTCATGGCCTCGACGACGAGGAGCCTCCCTCCCGCCTCCACCCAATCCCCCTCTTCCACCTCCACCCTCACGACGAGCCCCGGTATGGGAGCCCGCACGGGCGCCGGGCCCTTGTTGGGTGTCGATCCCGACGAGGTCATGTCGCGCAACGCCCTCGTGCGCTCCTCCACGACCTCGACCCTGTCACGCCGTCCCCGAAGCTGGAGATCCCACACGCCGGGGCCGCTCCGTTCGGCCAGAACGGTATACGATGCCCCTCCCACGAGAAAGGAATAGAGATGGGGGCCCGCCAGTTCAGGGCCGCAGACCGGAATCCGGTCCCCGTCGACACGCACGCCTTCAGCGTCGATTTCCACCTCGAAGGTGTCGTCACCCACCGTGACATGATAGCGCACGGAATCACTCACTCTGGGGCTCCGCCGCGGTTCGCTTGAGCACCACCACGACCTCCACGTGCGCCGTCTGTGGAAAGAGGTCGAACGCACGCACCTCCTCCACCTCGTAGGACGAGGAGAGCCTCCCGATATCTCTCGCCAAGGTCGCCGGGTCACAGCTGGCATAGATCAGACGCGGCGGACCCGCCACCTGAAGCGCCTCCGTCACCCTCGCGTCGACCCCGGTCCTCGGTGGATTGAGGATCACGAGGTCGGCTGGGAGCGCCTCCGCCATGCGATCCTCGACCGCACCCGCCAACACCGTGAAACCCTCCGGGGCGGCGGTCCGTGCGGATCTGGTGGCATCCGGGTCGCGCTCGAGGCCGACGACGTGGGCACCGAGCCTCGCGAGCTCTCGACCGTACAGGCCCACACCGCAGTATGCATCCACGACTCTTTCTCCGGCGCTCACGCGCGCCTGCTCCACAACCCATCGATGGAGCGCCTCACTCGCCTCCCGGTTCACCTGGAGAAAGGTCGTCGGGCCGGTTGGCAGGGTTTCCTCGAACCGGGTGTCGTGAACGTGTTTCAGCCCGGCCAGAAGCCTTTTCGCACCCTTGGGCGTGTCCGCCCACACGGCCACGAGCCCTTCGACCTCTCGGAGAAGAATGTCCGGCCGCCCGGGGCCCTGCCCCCCCTGGACCACCAGTATCACCCCTTCGTCCACCGCTCGAAGCGTGAGGCGCAACTTTCGGCCGGACGGGAGCCTTCGCGCGCCCTCTCCCCAGGCCTTTCGCAAAGCAGTCCATGCGGACGCCACCGCAGGCTCGGGAAGAATACACCCCTCATCCACGTCAACAATCCGGTGCGGAACCGCGAGATGGTGAAGTCCGGCGACCACGCGGCCTCCCGGAAGGCGGATCAGCGTAAACGTCATTCGGGACCGATAGCCGCGTTCTCTCGGGCTCGGAACCACCTCCGGAAGCGCGACGTCCACGCCGGCGATGCGCCGGAGCGCCTCTCGTACCGTGTCGCCCTTCCAGTGGAGCTGCTGGGGGTACGCAACATGTTGCAACGTGCAGCCCCCGCATTCCTCGTAGTACGGGCAAGCCGGCGCTACGCGGTAGGGAGACGGAACGATCAGTTCGCGGAGCTTTCCCCTGGCCCAGCGCGGCTTTCCATGCGTGATACGAACTCGGACCGTGTCGCCAGGCGCGGTCCGCGGCACGAAGATCACGCGCCCGTCGGCCAGCTTCCCCACGCCTGCTCCGTCGGACGACAGAGCCCGGATCTGAACCGTGGGCTCGCCGGCCTCGCTGGGCGTCGCGGAATCCTCGGCCGGAGCTTCGGCATCCGCGGCGGGCATCTCGGCCCGGTCGGTCAAGTCTGCCACGGCCAAACCGAAGACCGCCACGTCGAGAGCCCCCGTCCGTCCGGTCCGTCGATCCGAGTCGGGCTCCCACGTCCCGACCCTTCATGCTCCAGCATTGCGGCCGCCACAGCCAGCAGACGGGTCTCACCCGCCGACGGCTGCAACAACTCCGGATGGTCGTCGAGGTAGGCGATCGTGAGGTGCCCCCTCCCAAAATCCTCCTCCTCCATGACACGGAGGTGGAACGACACGCTCGTCTCGACGCCATGAATCACGAGCTCACCGAGCGCCCGCTTCATGCGGGCAATGGCAGCCGTACGCGACCCGGCATGAACGATGAGCTTTCCGAGGAGAGGATCGTAGTGAGGCCCGATTTCGGAACCCGTTCGGATCCCGCCGTCCCAACGCACGCCGGGGCCCGAGGGCACCTCGAGGTGGTCGATGCGCCCGGTAGCCGGAAGAAAACCCCGGTCGGGGTCCTCACTCGTGATACGACATTCGATCGCGTGCCCGGAAAACGAGACGTCTTCCTGGCAGAAGTCCAAGGACTCCCCAAGCGCAACGCGGATCTGCCATTGCACCAGATCGAGACCGGTTACGAGCTCCGTGACCGGATGCTCGACCTGCAACCGGGTGTTCATCTCCAGGAAGTAGAACTCCCCGTCCTCGTAGAGGAACTCGACGGTGCCGGCGCCACGATAGTCGACGGCCCGCGCAGCCTGGACGGCCGCAACACCCATCGCATCGCGATCCGCGCGCTCCAGGAGGGGCGCGGGCGACTCTTCGATGAGCTTCTGGTGACGCCGCTGAATCGAGCACTCCCGCTCGCCCAATTGGACCACAGCGCCCGATTGATCGCCGAGGAGTTGGATCTCGATATGCCGGGGCCGTGCCAAGTACTTCTCCACATAGACCGACCCGTCCCCGAAGGACGCTTCCGCCTCCCTAGACGCCGCCTCGAAGGCTGGCGGAAGGGCATCGGCGTCGGAAACCACCCGCATCCCCTTCCCGCCACCCCCCGCAACCGCTTTGAGCAGAATCGGAAATCCGAGCTCGTGGGCCGTCCGGGCTGCCTCCTCAGGACCGGCGGCCCGCTCCAGACTGCCGGGAATGATCGGGACACCCGCCTCGGCCATGCGCAGCCGCGCCGCGATCTTGTCGCCCATCGCCCGCATGGACTCAGGCGAGGGGCCGATGAAAACGAGCCCAGCCTTCTCCACGTCAGCCGCAAACGAGGCCTGCTCGGCGAGGAAGCCATAGCCCGGGTGGATGGCTCCCGCCCCCGCACTTCTGGCCACCTCGATGAGGTGGTCTCCACGGAGGTAGCTTTCCGATGACGGCGCCGGTCCGATCCCAACCGCACGGTCGGCCTCCAGAACGTGCGGGGACAGCCGATCCACGTCCGAATAGACGGCGACAGAGGCCAAGCCCAATTCACGGCACGCGCGAACGATCCGGACGGCGATCTCGCCACGATTGGCCACAAGCACGGTGTCGAACATGGGCCGCTCAGGATCCTCGGGAAGGGCGTCAGGGCCGACGGGCCCAGTCTTGTCCGCTGGAGCCTGAAGTTTGGTAGACGTATGTGGGGGTGTAAACCCCCTACTCTACGTAGCCCTCCACCTCGAGCTCGCTTCCCCTTCGAATGATCCTGAACCGGATCGGCTCGTCGTCGTCATAGGACCGGATGAGCCGGAGCACGCGGCGGGCCGTTTCGGCGTCCCGGGCTCCGACGGCCAGGACCACGTCTCCCGCCATGAGTCCCAAGCTCGAGTCCTCGTCGACCTCAACCACCAGCACGCCGGTGTCACTCCCAAAGTACTCGCCGAGCTCGGGATTCAGGTCGATGAACTCGACGCCCGCCGCGGAGGTGACGCCGTAGCTGAATACGAACGCACCGGGGTCTACGATGTGAACGTCCGCAAGTCGATCCCCTATGATGCTCATGCGATCCCCGAAGACACTCAAACGCTCGGCGAGGTCGTCGCCGAAATCTGCGTCCCAATCGAAGGACCACCGGTTTCCGTCCCGCCCATCATCCCAGCTGAAAGCTGGACCCAACCCGAAGGTTCGGACCTCCGGAAATTCGAACTCCTCGGCCTCGACACTCACGGTGTTACTTACGCCATCTCTCAAATATCGGATTTCGACGGTCTGACCCGGCTCCAGGTCCCGCGCCAATGCCAAAAGGCGCTGTGCCGGAAGGGATCGATCCAAGTCGAGGTCCATCTCCACGTCAGATTCGGGCAGCGGATCCGTCAGCACCTGACCCTGAAACGCCGTGATGACGTCGCCGTCCTGAAGGCCGGCTTCCTCGGCCGGAGAGTCGCGCATCACCCCCGTGATCAACGCTCCGTCCCGGTCGAATCGGCGTGACTGGCCCGCGTCCAGATAGAGCCCCAGTCGCGTTCTCGACTGGTGCTCCATGAAAAAATTGACGAGAGGAGCCAACCCCGACCCGGTCGAGAATCTCATACGAGTTCGATTCTGGCCCGCGCTCGCCGCGGGAATCATCGAGACCGCACACACCAGAACGGCCAACCATTTTCCTGCCCTATTCGCCGTCACCGTCACCCCTCCGTCTTCTTTCCCCGCTTCACGACGGACTGCCTGAAGCCACACGTGAGATGCTCCGAGGCGGCCGGAGCGTTGCCTGTGATTCGGTAGAGGCCATGCGTTGGTCTCCGGGGTTCCGGGCTCAACCGGTGACCGCTGCGTTAGAGCGGGATGTTACCGTGCTTCTTGCGAGGATTCTCGTCGCGTTTGTTTCCGAGCATGTCCAGCGCGCTGATGAGGCGGGGCCGGGTCGTGCGGGGGTCGATGACGTCATCGATGTAACCCCGCGCCGCGGCGATGTATGGGTGAGCGAACTCGGTCTGGTATTCCTCGATCCGGACCTCCGCGGCGGCCTCGGGATCCTCGGCGGTTTCGAGTTCCTTGCGGAACAGTACTTCGACTGCGCCCTCGGGGCCCATGACCGCGATCTCCGCGGTCGGCCAGGCCAGGTTGACATCCCCTCTGATGTGCTTGGAGCTCATCACGTCGTAGGCACCGCCATAGGCCTTCCGGACGATGACCGTGACCTTCGGAACCGTCGCCTCCGCGAACGCGTAGAGCAACTTCGCGCCGTGCCGGATGATTCCACCGTGTTCCTGGCCCACGCCCGGCAAAAACCCGGGGACGTCCTCGAAGACGATTAACGGGATGTTGAAGGCGTCGCAAAATCGCACGAAACGCGCGCCCTTTACCGAGGAGTCGATGTCCAAGACTCCGGCGAGCACCGCAGGCTGGTTGGCGACGATCCCGACCGCATGCCCCCCCAGGTGCGCAAAGCCTACGATGAGGTTCCGAGCGAACGCTCGGTGGACTTCGTAGAACTCCCGATCATCCACGACACCCTGGATGATTTCATGCATATCGTAGGGCTTACTGGAGTTATCTGGAACGATCTCAAGTAATTTCTCATCCTGGCGTTCGTGCGGATCGTCCGTGGCTCGGGACCCGGGGACCTCGGTGTTGTTCTGAGGAAGGAAAGCCATCAGCTCCCGGACGGCAGCCAAACACTCCGGCTCCGAATCGTAGGCGAAGTGCGCCACTCCCGAGGTCGACGCGTGAACGTCTGCCCCACCCAAGCCCTCCATGTCGATGTCTTCGTGCGTGACGGTCTTCACGACGCCAGGCCCGGTGACGAACATGTAGCTGGTGCCGCGAACCATGTATACGAAATCCATGATGGCGGGCGAATACACGGCCCCACCCGCACAGGGACCGAGAATCGCGCTGATCTGGGGAATCACGCCCGAGGCCAGGGTGTTGCGAAGG
>JADFMD010000088.1 GCA_022564055.1 Gemmatimonadota bacterium | reverse complement strand
CGCCCCACCGAGCACCTGAAGGTGACCGAGCGTTTCACGCGGGTCGATGAAGAGACCTTCCTCT
Source organism: Gemmatimonadota bacterium (assembly GCA_022564055.1). Lineage (GTDB taxonomy): Bacteria > Gemmatimonadota > Gemmatimonadetes > Longimicrobiales > Gaopeijiaceae > UBA822. The sequence goes on along the minus strand of JADFMD010000088.1, from coordinate 12,197 downwards.
ATGCGTTCACCGTTGACGACCCCACGACCTATAGCGAGGTCTGGGGAGGCGTGATCCCGTACAAGAGGTTCAACGACAACGTGTACGAGTACGCTTGTCACGAGGGCAATTACAGTCTCGCGAGCGTATTGAGCGGGGCGCGTTATCAGGAGAGAATGGCAGTGGAGGAATCGAGTGACTCCAGGCGTGACTGAGGGCGTAGCTCAGGCCGCGTCAGCGCCTCGGAGCGCTCCGGTCGCCTGAAACGCCGCTGCTGCCCTCTCCGAGCCCTCTCGGGCCTGCGCGAGCAGCGCCTGGAACTCCGAATCTCCCAGATAGGGCTCCAGCCAAGCGTCCGCTTCGAGGGTGATCGGGCAGAAGAACCCCAGATCGAGGGCCCGCTGAAGCTCCGCAAGCGCGAGATCTCGCTCACCGAGAAAAGCGTACGTGCGGGCGAGATAGTAGCTCGCCTCCCCGTCACCCGTGAGGCTTCCGCGGCGGAGCGCCTCGAGGCTCTCCTCCCTGTTCCCCTCCAGCGCCGTTCTCAACGATCGAATATAGATCTTGGCCCGCTCTTGCCCGGCACCTTCTTCGCCTTCCCGGAGGCTCTCGATCGCCTCCGCCGTACGGCCGAGCGCGGCCAGCGAGACGCCTGCCAGGTAACCGACATCTCCGCTCGTGTTCGCTTTCGCCTCTTCGTACCGGCCCATCATCCACAGCGTGTGGCCGACGCTGGTGTTCAGGGTCGGGTCGATGGTTGTCGCCTTTCGGTGGGCCGACAGCGACTCCTCGAGGAGCCCGCCGAACCGGAGTGCCGTGACGAGGCCCGCGTACAGGTCGGCCGAGCTGGCGCCAGGCCGCTCGACCCGTTCCAGCACACGGACCATCGCCTCGCGGGACCTCCCCAGGTCCACCTCGAGCTGAGCGAAGAGGCTGTGTGCGAGGTCCAGATCCTCGTTGAGCGCGAGGGCCTGACGGAAGGAGGCCTCGGCGAGCATCATGTACCGATCCTCGTCCGTTTGATTTTCCGCGTACTTGCCCAGCAAGCGGTAACAGCGAGCCAGCCGGGCATGGGCCGGTGCGTAGGAGGGGTCCTCCTTCAGCGCCTCGACGTACTGCTCGAGCGCTTCCGACCAGCGCCCGACCTGGTAGGAGAGCTGGTTTCCTCTGAGGTACGCGGCGTAGCCCTTCGTGGACTTTGGAACATCACGTCCGCCCGCCTGCGGCCCCAAGCCGGTGAGCGTTACCTGGAGGGAGTCGAGGATGCGGCGGGCCAGCTGGTCCTGAAGCTGGAACAGGTCCTCATCGGACGCCTCCGTCGTCTGCGTCCAGAGCACGGTTCCGGTCGGAAGCTGGCTCAGCTGAGCCGTCACGCGCACGGTTGGGCCGGCTTGGAGGATGGTCCCCGTGAGCATCGCGTTCGCTTCCGTTTCACGCGCGATCACCGCCGGGTCCAGGTTGGCCCCGGCGTAGCGGGCCCCTACCAGGTCGGACTGTACGGCAAGGTTGCCCGCATCGGCGAGCGAGCACGTGATCGCGTCAGGCAGGCTGAAACTCAGGAAGTCCGTGACCTCGCCGGGACGCAGAACCCGAAAAGGAATCACGAGCATGCGGGTCAGCTCCGAGCTCCCCTCGGGGCCTTCGGACGGGCCGTGACTCGCTTGACCGGTCCGCTCGATCCCATGCGAGGTGAGGTCGTATCGCCAGCCCAGAAGAAGCGCGAGCGGGAAGCCGACGATGAACACCACGACGGTGAACGTCAGCGCCTGCTCCGGGACGCCGATGGCGGGGAAGATCACCGACGCTCCCTCCACCACGACCCAGCCGCCCCCACCGTAGAAGAATGCTACGCGCAGGACCTTGCGCCGCTTCAGCTCGTTCCAGAATCCGCTCATGGACAGCATGTTACGGGATCCCCAGGTCACCTCACAACCTGGCCAAATACGTCAACTTTACGACGGCCGCCCTCGTGTTCACGTCCCATAACGAGCTGGCGCTTCCGCGCTCCTCGTTGAACACGATGAAGAGATCGCTGCCCGGCCTGTGGATGAAGTTGATGCGAACGCTGACGGACAGCTCGTCGTCCAGCTTGTTGTACTGCATCAGGGCGTTGGCCACGAGCTTGGTTGAAAACGCGTACCCCACCTGGAACCGAGCGAGATCAGCGGTGAACGCGCCCGCCGGCACATCGACCCGGTTGTGCGTATAGCCCACGCTCAGCTCGAGGTTGGCGTTCGGATTCACCGAAATGGTGTTCGAGATCGAATTGACGGTGCCCCCGAAGAATCTCTGGAGGAAGGCCATGGCGTTGAATGCGATCGGCCGGTTTCGGCTGGTGCTGGCGAACCAAGCAAATTGGCTGGTGTCGTAGTCACCGGCCGGGACGATGACACCCTCACCGATATCGAACGCTTCGTCGATCCGGGTGAATCCGCGGAAAACCCCCAATCCGAACCGGTCACCCGTGTTCCACTCCGGTGACATGAAAAAGCCGCTGTCCCAGTCCTGCAGCGTCCCACGGAAACTAGTGACCAGCCTGTTCGACCACTGGAACTCGAGCCTACGTAGTCCGAGGACTCGCGGCCGTGGCGTAAAGCGCAGCATGATGTCGGACTGCTGTATATCCGTCCTCGTAATGAACCCCAGCTCGGCGGTCGCGTCTGGGCCGATACCCAGGTGGCCTGCGGTGATTCCGTACTTGTCCACCTGGTAGTCGAGGCCCAATCGATAGGCCACTCCCTCACCGCCCCCTCCACTCGTCGCGGTCCCGGCAGCGAAACCCTGCACGTTCAGGGTGGACGTCGGCCAGAACGACCAATCCAACCCTCCGGTCGAGTTCGAACGCTCCGCGCTCCGACGATCCGTGAACATGGCTCCCAGGTAACTGCTTTCGCCGATGTCGCGTTTTACACGTGCGATCGCGTGGTTCGTGCGGGGTTCGTCGAAGGCTGCGTCCGTGACCACGTTGATGACGCCCACGGTCTGTCGCCCCGCTCGGCCCGTGAGTCTCAATCCGCCCATCACCGGAATCGGCCCGTCGTCCGATATTCCGATTCGTCTCGAGAAAAACATGAGAAACGGAGGTGGCTCTCCGAACACGCCGCGTTGCCCCATCTCGAAGATGCCGGCGTTCTCCAGGAAGAAGTCGCGCTTCTCGGGGAAGAAGAGACTGAACCGCGTCAGGTTGACCTGCTGATCGTCCACCTCGACCTGTGCGAAGTCGGTGTTGATCGTGGCGTCCAGGACCAGTCCAGGTCTCACCTCGTACTTCACATCGAGTCCGATGTCGATTTCCCCGTCGGTGTCCAAGCGGCCGAACGAGTCCCGCTCGCCGGTGGCGCCTCCCAGGACGTACGGTTTCAACTCCACGTTCAGCCCCGCCCGCGGCAGATCCGTCAGGCCGTAGATGTGCCCGGCCCTGCTCACGCGCGTGAACCCCTCGTTGGAGCGGGACCAGGAGCTCCAAAGGACCTCCTCGTTCTTTCTCCGGATGATACGGAAGACGTTGAACCCCCACGGCTCGTCGGACCCCTGCGGAAAGCGCAGTGAGCGGAACGGGATCGCGAACTCCGCGGACCATCCCTCGGGCGTGCGCTGTGCGGCGACCTCCCACACCCCCCGCCAATCCACGTTGAACTCGCGACCCTCGTCCGTGATGAGCGCGTCGAACTCGGCACCGTTCGGGTTCGTGCCGAACACGACGGCGTTTCGGTGGTCGTGGAACGGATCGAGGACGATCACCACCGCGTCGTCACTCGTGAATACCGGGATGGCGTCGAAGCCCGTCGCCATGAGCTTGTCTCGCTGGAGAATGCGCGCGATCACCTCATCGGGAGACCGGTCCCGGGCCAGAACGCCCACGTAGAGTGTCGCGTCGTCGAAGAGGACTCGGACTTCGGTGATCTCGGTCGCGGGCTCCCCCTCGAACGGCTCCCGCTGCCTGAACCCCGACGCTATCGGTGCGTCGCGCCAAGCGGCCTCGTCCAGTAGGCCGTCGATACGGAGCACCGATGCTTGGCCGGAGGGAAGGCGGCGCGCATCTACATTTGGTGCAGCGTCGGGTGTAGGAGACAGCTGCGCGGCCGCACACCTCGCGGTCGATACAAGCAAGAGGATGGTCAGCGCGAGCCCGTACGACCAGCCACTCCGGTGTGGTGGATTCACGGTTTTAGGTGGTAGGACGCGGGGCGTTATCGGTACAAGAATCTGAAAACGTCTCCGTCCGCGGGGGAGAACGGCGAGGCGTTTTCAATGTCATCCCAGACCTCGAGCTGCTCGCGAAAGCGCATGAAATAGGCGACGAAGTCACCACCATACCGAAAGGAGTACATAATATCCGCGAAAGCACTGGTATGGGGGAGCCCAAATGCATGGCCCAGCTCATGCACACAGGTCAGATAAACGACCGAATCCCTGAACAGCGGATCCAGGCTAGCCTGCTGGCCGATGTCCGGGCCGAGACCGTCCGTATCCGGGTGCACGAACACGTCGGCAGCGAGCCGCCCCTCCACCATTCGTCCCCGCATCTCTCCGTAAAGACCCGCACCCGCGGCCACCCAATAGACGCGAATGGTTGCGGACGCTTCCGAGCCCTGCACCATCTCCACTGGGGGATCGGCCTGCTTGGCCCACGCCCTCAGCGCCCATTCGGCCAGGGTGCGGTCTCCCTCCCTGAATCCCGATCCCGCCGAGCCCTCGGCGATGAAGTACGTGATGGGCTCCGAATGGTCCAGCCGCCAGACGTCCTGCAGAGCATAGGCCGCGGGCGCCGCGTAGAGGATCCCCTCCACGGGCGTTGCAGTCGCCACTACGAAGACCGCTGAGAACACGATGCCACTCGGAAGCTGCTTTGAGTAAATCTTCATGTGGATCAAAATACGCGAGAGGTGAGGGTGGCGCTTGCACCGTAACACAAGCCGGAGGCATCTTGTGCGTCATGCCCGCCGTGTCGACCCTGTACAACTCCGTCTCCCGTCTCAACACGGCCCGCGAACGCCGGTACACGCTTGAACCTGTTCGCCCCTTGGCGGGAGGTGTGGTGACCGCCGCCTCCATCCTGCTGGCCTGCCTGACCGCCCCGGCTACGGCATCCGCCCAGATCTGGAATTCACAGGAGGGTCGCTACAGCTCCCCCATTCGAACCGGCCTGCCCGAGGCCACCGGCGGCTTCATGTTTTGCCGGCTCTGGTACACGACGTCCCGGACCATGCGCTCGGGCCTCGGGTGGAGCACCGACTATCCGGCTGCCGACAGCAACCTCATGACGCGTCTCGAAGAGCTGACTCCCACGTACATCGAGCGTTGGGAGAACGGGGACCCTGGAATCGCCGCGGTGCGGGCCACGGATCCCGACATCTTCAGGTGTCCGTTCCTTTTCATGACCGATCCCGGCTCCGTCACTTTCCGGCAGGAGGAGATCGAGGGTCTCCGGCGCTACCTCCTCAAGGGGGGCTTCCTTTGGGCCGACGACCTCTGGGGCAACCGTGCCTGGGCCTTTTTCGAGACCGAGATGCACCGGATCTTTCCCGAGTACTCGATCGAGGAGATCACGCCCGAGCATCCGATTTTTTCCACCCTTTATGTGGTGAAGGAGGTCCCCCAGATTCCGTCGTACCAGGCTTGGCGGCGCAACGGAGGCCAGACCTCCGAGTTCGGAGCGGAGACGGCCGTTCCCCACGTTCGGGGCATCTTCGATGACGACGGGCGACTCCTCGTCCTCATCACCTTCAACACCGACATCGCTGATGGTTGGGAACGCGAGGGCGATGTCCCCTACTTCTTTTTCACCTTCTCGCCGCAAGCCTACGGTCTGGGAATCAACATCCTCATCTGGGCGATGAGCCACTGAGTAGTTGGCCCTCTACGATGCTCTGAGTCAGTTGGGCGATCGCGGCATCCGGGTCCTCTTCGGGGAAAAAAGCGGGGAGTGGACCGGCTGAGGGGACGACACCGTTGACGTCGATTATGGTCACCTCACCCGTCGAAGTGTCCAGGGAGAAGATGAGCCGCGGGCCTTCCTGAGGCTCCGTCGGTTCATCGAACCGGATGGTGAGTGTCGGGGGGGACCGAAGGTCGGGGGGCCGGGGCGCGAAGACCTCGAGGGTCCAGACGCTAGTGTCGCCAAACGTCACCGTACCCGCATATCGGTCCTTGTAGAGGTTCTCGGGTAGAGCCGGCAGATCGACAGAAATGAGCGGGTCACCCGTTTCGGCGATATGGGCTTGCAGAAGGCCCCGGATCCGCGATAGTACCGCGTCGTAGATCGGCCGAACCCGGTCGCTGGAGTCGACTTCGCTCTGGGTGGGGGAGGGAGCTTCCTGGCGGGGCTCCCCCTGAAACGGGCTGGCGTAGACGAAAGCCGTTCCGGAGGCGACGAAGAGCATCCCGATCATTACTATTGGGTTCATGCCACTATGGGTTGATGGTGCTTTGGGTTTCACAGCGCTTACCCACGGGCTGGGAGTCCTTGAATGAAAGCTGCAAAAATAATTGCGATCTCGTTCCTGGTTTACGTAGGAATGGTGGTGGTGTTCGAGTCCCTGCTCGGGTTTTTCCAACCCACGAGTCAAGGTACGCTGGTGATCACCACCACGGATGAGGATGGAACCACGAACGATCGAGTCCTCGCTAGCCTCGAGAGCGATGGCCAGCTCTACGTGGCCGCAAACCACTGGCCCCGAGCCTGGTACAAACAGGCCCTAGAGAATCCGAGTGTGCAAGTCGATGTGGGTGGTGAGAAGGGTGATTACCTGGCGGTACCCATAACCGGCGAAGAGCACGATCGGGTCAACAGGGACAACAGCACCGGGTTCGTGTTTCATTTCCTGACCGGGTTTCCGCCGAGATACTTCGTTCGCCTTGATCCCCGCTAGGAGCCCGAGCCTCACTTCAGCCGTACCACCCACCCACCCCCGCCCATCATCCCCGCGGACTTATCGACCTGGTGAGCGACTTCGCCGTTGAGCATGTCTCTCACGATCCCCAACAACACGCCGGTGCTCTTGCCGGTGATGATGTGCACCACACTTCCAGCCGAGGTGCGGGAGTGGGTGGCCAGGAAGTCACGCACGCTGGATCGAGCTTGGTCGACGGCGTGGCCGTGCAGGTCGAGGGTGGCGACGGGAATCTCGCTCAGAAGCTTGGCGACGCCGGTCAGCTCGGGGGGTGGGGTGGGGGCGTCATTTTCCGGTCGTTTGCGGCGTTTGCTCAAATGACCATCCCGCCATCCACCTGCAGAACCGCGCCGGTCGTGAAGGAGCTCGCCCCCGAGGCGAAGTAGATGGCGGCGCCGACGAGCTCATCGGCCTCGCCGAAGCGACCCAGCGCCTTCCGCGAGAGGTATACCTCCGCGGTTTCTTCGTCCTCCCACAGCGCTCTGGAGAGATGTGTCCGGATCACACCGGGGCAGATACAGTTGACCCGCACCCCGGCCGCGCCCATCTCGCGTGCCATCACCTTGGTGAGCATGATCAATCCCGCCTTGCTCACCGAGTAGATGCCCTGCCCGGGCCCGGCCTCGAGCCCGGCGACCGAGGAGATGTTGACGATCGATCCTCCGTCACCGGCCATCATCTTGGCGCCCAGCTCCCGGGACAGCAGGTACGGGCCACGGAGATTTACGTCCATGGTCCTGTCCCACGCCCAGTCCTCGCTCTCGGCGATCGGTCCGTAATACGGGTTCGTGCCGGCGTTGTTGACCAGGGTGTCGACCGGGCCGAACCGCTCCTCGGCGGCGGCGATGAGTCGTTCGATGTCCTTCGGCTTGGCGACGTGAGCGGCGACGCCCAGAACGTTGCTGGCGTGATCGGTGAGATCCGTCAGCGCGCCGTCCACGCCTTCTTGCTTGCGACCACACAGCGTTACGGTAGCACCCGACTCGAGGAAGCCCCGGGCGATTGCCAAGCCGATGCCCCGCGTCGCGCCGGTTACGATCGCGTTCCGTCCCTTCATGGAGAAGCGGTCGTCCATGTGTACCTCTCGATTTATGATTCGGCGTACGCCCTAGGATTCAGGACTCTCTTGTGAGGTTTTCCGCATAGAAGGTATATCTACGGGCGGCGAATACGGTTTGAAAGTGAACAGCACGCAAAATCAAAGAAAAAACGGTTCTTGACCATGGACTTTTCGATTCCGCCGGCCACCGAAACCCTTCTCGCGAAAATCCGCGATTTCATGGAACGCGAGGTGTACCCCCTCGAGGAGGAAGCTCGCGGCAAGGGATTTCGCGCGCTGCTTCCGCATCTCGAGGAGGCGCGCGGCAGGGTTCGTGAGATGGGGCTGTGGGCTCCACAGGTTCCCACCGAGTATGGGGGTCTGGGGCTCGGGTTCATGGAGCACGCGCTCGTCTGCGAGGAGCTGGGCAAGAGCCCGTACGGCATGTTCGTGTTCAACGCGCAGGCCCCCGACGCCGGGAACATGGAGATCCTCAACGAGTTCGGGACCGAGGCCCAGAAGGAGCGCTGGCTCCGGCCGCTGACCGCCGGCGAAATCCGTAGCTGCTTCGCGATGACCGAACCGGAGCACGCTGGATCGAATCCGGTGTGGATGTCCACGACCGCGGTCAGGGACGGCGACGATTACGTGATCAACGGGCACAAGTGGTTCACCACGGGAGCGGACGGTGCTGCGTTCGTCATCGCGATGGTAGTGACGGACCCCGAGGCCGCGCCACACGAGCGCGCCAGCCAGATCATCGTGCCGACCGATACCCCAGGTTACCGGCTCGTGCGCAACATCTCCTGCATGGGCGATGAGGGGGAAGACTGGGCGAGCCACGGGGAGATCACCTTCGAGGACTGCCGTGTGTCTCAGGAGAATCTGCTCGGCGGCGAGGGGCAGGGGTTCGCCATCGCTCAGGCTCGCTTGGGACCCGGGCGCATCCATCACTGCATGCGCTGGATCGGGATCTCGGAGCGATCGTTCGATCTGATGTGCCGGCGCGCCGCGACGCGCGAGACGGCGCCCGGTGAGCTCCTGGGCTCGAAGCAGACTATCCAGAACTGGATCGCCGAGAGCCGTGCCGAGATCGATGCCGCTCGACTGCTCGTGCACCACGCCGGCTGGAAGATCGACAAGGTGGGCGCGAAGGAAGCTCGCATCGACGTATCGGTGATCAAGTTCTTCGTGGCGGGCGTGATGAGCCGAGTCGTCGACCGCGCGCTGCAGACGCACGGGGCCCTCGGCATCAGCGACGACACGGTGCTCTCGTTTTTCTACCGCGACGAGCGCGCCGCTCGCATCTACGACGGGCCGGACGAGGTGCACAAATCGGTGGTGGCACGAAGAATCCTGAAGGAATACGGTCTCGAGCGGTCGGGGGCGTGAGTTGATGCGGCCCGCCAGCGGCGACAAGCAGCCTGTCACCGGACACGAGCGGCCCGTCACCGGGGACGCGCGGCCCATCACCGGCGAGGAATTGAAGGCGTACGCCGGCAGATCCTTGCTCCCCTCCGAGTGGATGACGATCACGCAGGAGCAAATCAACCAGTTCGCCGACGTGACCGACGATCACCAGTTCATTCACGTCGACGAGGCCGCCGCGAGGGCCACGCCGCTGGGCTCGACCATAGCGCACGGTTTCTTGACCCTGTCGCTCCTCTCGGTCCTCAAGCCCCCCGACTGGCCCGTGCTCGAGAACGCGGAGATGGTCTTCAACTACGGCCTGGACAAGTTGCGATTCCTGCAGCCGGTCAAGACGGGCTCCCGGGTGCGAGTTCACACGAAGATCCTCGCGGTACGCCAAAAGAGCCCCGGGCAGTTCCTGATCAAGTCGGAGAAGACCATGGAGATCGAGGGCGAGGAAAAGCCGGCGTTCGTCGCCCAGGTGCTCGTTCTCATGGTCGGAAACGAACCCACGGAGTGATGGCGAGTTGAGCGTGGACTTCACTAATCCGGCCACTCACGTCCGCGAAGGAGAGGAGATCGACGCGGCCCGCGTCGCCACGTTCCTGAAGGAGAAGATCACGGGGCTCGAGGGCGAGATGAGCGTCCTCCAATTCCCGAACGGTGCCTCGAACCTCACATATTTACTCGCCTTCGACGACCGCGAGCTCGTCCTGCGGCGTCCACCGCACGGCACCAAGGCGAAGTCGGCTCACGACATGTCGCGGGAGTATCGTGTGCAGAGCGGGCTGAAGAAGGGGTATCCCCACGTGCCGAACGTGCTCCTCTACACGGACGACGAATCCATCATCGGTAGCGAGTTCTACATCACGGAGCGTGTCGTGGGGAACCTGGTCCTGAGGGATTTTCCGCCCGAGTGGGGCTTCGGCGCCGAGGACGGTCGCAAGTTCTGCCTGAGCTTCGTCGATCGCCTGATCGAGCTGCACCAGGTGGACTACCGCGCGATCGGGCTCGAGAAGCTCGGAAAACCCGAGGGCTACGCCACCCGCCAGATTCTGGGCTGGAACAAGCGCTACGTGAACGCGCGCACCGATGACGCCCCCGATTGCGAGGTGGTCCGTAATTGGCTGGAGGAAAGGATCCCCTCCGAGAGCGGCGCCTGCATCATCCACGGTGACTTCCGGATCGACAACCTGATCGTCGACGCCCAGGATCCGTTCAACATCATCGCGGTGCTCGACTGGGAGATGGCGACCCTAGGTGATCCCTTGATGGACCTGGGCAACGCCCTGGCCTACTGGATCCAGGCCGACGACCCTGCAGGGCTACTCTCCCTGCGCCGCCAGCCCAGCAACGCCGCGGGCATGCTGACGCGCGCCGAAATTGTCGAGTATTACGCCGAGCAAACGGGCGCTGAGATCCGTGACTTCGATTTTTACCTGGTCTACGGCGTGTTCCGCCTGGTGGTGATCCTTCAGCAGATCTACTACCGGTATTACCACGGACAGACGAAGGATGAGCGGTTTGCGGTGATGATCGAGGATGTGAGGGAGCTGGAGCGGTGGTGCCTGGAGATTATTGGATAGGCCCTGCCTCCGCCGCCACCGGCATCGTCACCGCTCCACCACGGTGTCGGGCTGGCTGGCCCATTCGTTGAAGGATCCCGCGTAGCTCGATGCCCGGTCATAACCCAGGATTTTCAGGATGAACGTCGCGAGACCCGCCCGCGCACCTCCGCCTCAGTAAGCAAAGACCGTGGCCTGCGGTGTGATCCCCCTGGACTCCAGGAGCGAGGTGAGCTCGGCGGCCGGTTTCAGGGTCCCATCCCCTGCATCGAAAAGTTCGTTGTAATCCAAATGGATAGCCCCCGGCAGGTGCCCGAGCCGGGGCGGAGCATTCCACCCCTTGCTGGTCCCCTCGAACTCGCCAACGCTTCGTACGTCCCAAATCACCGAGCCGTCGTCATCGACGGATGCCTTCGCTTGGTCCAGGGAGCAGTAGACGCCCTCTACCACACGAGCCGCGAAGGTTCGCGGCTCGTGTACCGGGACATCGCCGGAAAGCGGTAGCCCCTCGGCCGTCCACTTCGCCAACCCACCGTCGAGCAAACGCACATCGGGATGACCGTAGTAGAGGAAAGTCCAGGCGGTCATTCCCGCCATTTGGGATCGCTCCCCCGCGTCGTAGACGACGACCGGGGTGCCTTGGTCGATTCCGAGGGCCCCGACCAGATCGGCAAAAGCTTCGGGCGCCGGCATTTCGGACCCGAGGCGTATCCCGCCGAGCGAGAACCCGTCGATGTTGACCGAACCGGGAATGTGGTCGGAGACGTAGTCTTTGTCCCGACGGGCATCGACGACGCGGACCGTCGGATCGGACAGACGATCGGCGAGCCAATCGGTTTCCGCCAGCAGCTCCGGATGGGCGTAGCCGCGCTCACTGATGGGGATGGGCATGTATGGCTCCTAGGTGTCGCCTTTCTTCAAGAAGATACGGTCGATCATCAGAGGCGGTAGCGGCAAGGGTCCTCACCGGCGACCTGCCGCTTGCCACCCGCGCTCCCCGTCAGGTAGGTCCTTGCTGCCCGACACGCCTCGGACGCATCTTGTGCGCTATGTCCGATCCCATCACCCGCCTCAACGCAGCCCTCGAAGGCCGCTACGCCATCGAGCGTGAGCTGGGCGAAGGCGGCATGGCCACGGTCTACCTGGCCGACGACCTCAAGCACGAACGCAAGGTCGCGCTCAAGGTCCTCAAGCCCGAACTCGCAGCGGTAGTCGGTGCCGAGCGGTTCCTCGCCGAGATCAAGACGACGGCCAACCTGCAGCACCCCCACATCCTGCCGCTCTTCGACTCGGGTGAGGCGGACGGGTTTC
>JADFMD010000206.1 GCA_022564055.1 Gemmatimonadota bacterium | reverse complement strand
GGGAAGCCTTCACAGCGCAGCCAGAGGGCGTTGTTCCGACCTACTATGCGGACGTGCTGCCGGTCGTACAAAAGAACTGCGCGGAGTGCCATCAACCGCAGGGAATGAACTCCGGCGGGCGGATCGCTCCGATGTCGCTGATGACCTACGAGGAGGCGAGGCGGTGGGCGTCCAGGATCGCCAAGCAGGTGAGCGAGGGGACCATGCCGCCGTGGAATGTGCATCCTGACCTCAAGGGGACCTTCTTGAACGAGCGGTACCTGGAGGATTGGGAGAAGCGGACGCTGATCGCCTGGGCCCGGGGTGGGACGCCGGCCGGCGATCCAGCGGACGCGCCGCCGCCCGTCCAGTTGCGGAAGACCGGTGGGGACGACTGGTGGATCGGGGAGCCGGACCTCACGCTCTTCTTCGACGAGCCGTATCTGGTGGAAGACGACGTAAGCGACCAGTACATCAATTTCGAGGTGGAGCTCACCGAGGCGATGATGCCCGAGGCCCGCTGGCTGAAGGGCCGGGAAGCCCGGCCGGGCGGTCCGCACGTGCATCACATCGTCGGAGGATTCGTGGGGATGACTCCAGGGTCTCCCCCCTCGATCTATCCGGAGGGCTACGCATCGGTGGTCTGCAAGGGGCCACGGCCGATCACCTTCAACATGCACTACAACAAGATACCCGGACCGGGCACGGCGGTAGAGGACCTGACCGGCGGAGCCCTGAGCTTCTACCAAGACGGCGAGGTGATCCGTCACGTCATCGAGTCGAGACGGATGGCGGTTCGGGACATCGCGATTCCGGCGGGCGACCCGAATTATGCCGCCACGATGGATTACGTCTTCGAGGAGGACATGCTGATCCTCCGGTTGGGCGCGCACATGCACCTGCGGGGGAAGGCGGCGAAATACGAGATCACGTATCCGGACGGGAAGCACGAGGTGCTGCTCGACATCCCCCACTATGACTTCGGTTGGCAGCAGCGCTACTGGTTCCAGGAGCCGGTGCTCGCACCCAAGGGCTCGAAGGTCACGATGACCTTCTGGTTCGACAACTCGGCGGACAACCCGCACAATCCGGACCCGACGAGGGAAGTGGTGTGGGGCGGTCCGACGTACATGGAGATGGCGCTCGGGGGAATGAGCGTGACTCGGGTGGAGCCGGTGAACATCGACGCGGGTGAGCCGATTCCCGAGGAGTACCTGGCCCGGTGCAATGAGGAAAGCATCGACGCGGAGTGAGGAACGGGGGAGAAGGCTTAGCAATGGAGGCGAGTCCGATGCGAAGGAGGATCTCGACGGGATCGCGGGTAACATCCGGGTTTTTGTGTGCAGCGGTCTTGGTCATGCTCGGGAACTCCGCGCCGGCCGTGGCGCAAGAGGCAGAGAGATGGGATCCCGACTATCAACCACCGCGGACGGCCTGGGGCCATCCGGACCTTCAGGGCAACTGGACCAACGAGACGATCACGCCCCTGCAGCGGGAAGAGGGCGTGACCGGTCCGGTGTTCAGTTGGGACGAAGTCGCAAGGCGCCAGACGGAGGCGGTGGAGCGGTTTCTGTCGCGCCTGCAACCGAGTGACCCGGACCGCCCGCTCCTAACTCCAGAGGAGTTTGGGGCGTACAACGGGGTCTACATCGACCGCGGGGAGAGGGTGGCCGTCGTGGACGGCGAGCCTCGGACGTCCCTCATCACCTTTCCGGAGGACGGCCAGGTCCCTGAGTTGACGCCGGAAGGCCGGAAGCGCGTCGAGGAGTACTTCGGGTTTCGGGCCAGCTTCGGTACGTACGACCACCCGGAAGTCCGGCCCCTGGGGGAGCGCTGCATCGTCTCCTTCGGCTCCAGCCTAGGACCGCCGATGACGCCGCAGCTCTACAACAGCAACTACACGATCGTTCAGAACGCGGACCACATTCTGATCAGGTCGGAGATGGTCCACGACACGCGGATCATCCGGCTCGGGGAACCGAACCGGCTGCCGAAGGACATCCGCCTCTGGTTCGGCGACTCTTGGGGTCGTTGGGAGGGCAACACGCTGGTCGTCGAAACTACAAACGTCCATCCGGACCAGGCGTGGGGCCGGGGGGAGCGCGTGAGGATCCTACCCTCGAAGGACCACAAGGTGATCGAGCGCTTCACCCGAGTGGACGAGGACACGGTCCTCTACGAATTCGAGGTCCAAGACCCCACGACCTACACGGAGCCCTGGGGAGGCCAGATCCCCATGGAGAGATCGGACGAACGGATCTTCGAGTATGCCTGTCACGAGGGTAACTACGCGATGCCGAACATCCTGAGCGGCGCACGCTACCAGGAGGCGGCAGCGCAGACGCAGGCTGACGAAAACAGATCCAGGTGAATGCCATCGCCCGGCCTTCGTCCAGCATCGGCGCCTGGCGCAGGACTCTGGCGAGCGGCTTGTTCGTTGCACTACTAGTCCCCACGGGGGTATGGGCGCAGGATGCCGAGATTCAGCGGCTGCCGTCGGGCCGGCCGGATATGAATGGGATCTGGCAGGCGCTGGGGAACCACCATTGGAACATCGAGGCTCACGCCGCCCGCGCCGGAATCGCCATGAGGCCCGGTCCGGTGGATTCGGTCCCAGCGGCCGGAGTCCTGGCGCTGGGCACCATCGCCTCGGTCCCTCAGGGGTGGGGGATCGTGGAGGGGGGTGAGATTCCCTACCTTCCCGACGCCCTGGAACGGAGGAACGAGAACCGGGAGCACTACCTCCTGGGAGGGGAGAACGATCTCCGGTTGAACCGCCTTGAAGGCGATCCGGTGATCCGGTGCTATCTCCCCGGCGTCCCGCGGGCCACCTACATGCCGTTCCCGTTCCAGATCTTCCAGAGCGAAAGCCACTTCTTCCTCTCTTACGAGTATGCCGGCGCAGTCCGTAACGTCCATCTGCAAAACCCGGGCCCCGCAGAGGTGGACTCGTGGATGGGTCAGTCGGTGGGCCACTGGGAGGGCGATACGTTCGTCGTAGAAGTCACGGGCTTGCTCGGCCAGGCTTGGTTGGACCGGGCGGGCAACCACCACAGCTACGCCATGACGGTGGTGGAGCGTTATACCATGATGGGCCCCAACCACATCCAGTACGAGGCGACCATGGAGGATCCGAACACATTCAGTCGCCCGTGGACGATTCGCCTGCCTCTATACCGGCATGTGGACCCGAATGCGCGGCTGGGCCAGTTCAAGTGTGTTCCGTTCGTGGAGGAGTTGTTGTACGGGCAGCTCCGCAAGACCCTCGTCGAACCAGTTCGATAGAC
>JADFMD010000087.1 GCA_022564055.1 Gemmatimonadota bacterium | reverse complement strand
CTCGGTGTACCCTGAAAAATCGACCTTTTCCATGCGATCATACAGCGGCGGCGGAATCCGGTCCGAGTAGTTCGCCGTCGCGATGAAGAGCACCTCGGAGAGATCGAAGGGCATGCCCAGGTAGTGATCCGTGAAGCTCGAATTTTGAGTCGGATCGAGTACCTCGAGCAACGCCGCACTGGGATCTCCCTGGAACGACACGCCCAGCTTGTCCACCTCGTCGAGAAGGAATACCGGATTCTTCGACTTGGCCTGCCGCATCCCTTGGATGATCCGGCCGGGCATGGCACCCACGTAGGTACGGCGGTGACCGCGAATGTCGGCTTCGTCACGAGCGCCGCCGAGCGAGATCCTCACATATTCTCTGCCCAACGACCGGGCGATGGACTGAGCGATACTGGTTTTTCCGACTCCAGGAGGACCCACGAACAGGAGAATCGGGCCCCGGCCACCCACGGCCTCTGGCTCCTTCGACTCCGCAGGCGCGTCTGTTGCGCCGTCCGAACCGTTGGCGTCGCTCGACTTCGCGGCTTCGTCGGCCTCGCCAGCGTCATCCGCGTCATCGGTCTCCTCGTCGTCAGCCCCGTCCTCCGAGTCCTTGGCCCGGTCGAGTTGGAGCTTCCGAACCGCCAAGAACTCCAGAACGCGGTCCTTCACGTCCTCGAGACCATAGTGATCCTCGTCCAGGATCTCGGCTGACAGAGCGAGGTCGATCTTGTCTTCGGACCGGACGTTCCAGGGAAGCTCCGTCACCCACTCGAGAAAGGTTCGGATGACCTGGTACTCGGCTGACTGTGGACTCGTACGCTCCAGGCGCTTGAGCTCCCGTTCGACCTCTGCCCGTTGCTCTTCGTCGAGCTTCAGTGCCTCCACCCGCTCCCGGAGGTCCTCGACGTCATCCCGTTCGTCTTCGTCACCCAACTCACGCTGGATCTGCTTGAGCTGTTCGCGAAGCAGCATCTCGCGTTGTCGCTCGCCGAGTTCTTCCTGCACCCTGGCCTGGATTTCCTCTTGAGCATCGAGCCGGGCCAACTCGCGCTCGACGGCCACGAGGGCCTCCCGCATCCGTTCCTCGTCGTCGAGCATTTCCAGGAGCGCCTGCTTGTCCGCCGTTTCCAACTCCAGATAGAACGATACGAGATCGGCGAACGCGCCAGGCTCATCCACACCCTGGATGAGCTGATTGAGAGCCTCGGCCGGAACCCCCCTTCGCGTGCCCAACTCGGCCGCACGCTCCCTCAACTCATGATTGAGCGCCTGGAAGGCCGGGTCGTCGGCATTCTGGCTGGGCTGGCGCTCCATCTCGAGGAGAACCGCGTGCAGCATCCCCTCACCCTTGACCTCATAGGAGAGCGCCTGCGCCCGTCCCTCACCCTGTACCAAGAGTTGAACGCCCCCCCGCACCCGGTGGGTCTGGATGATCCGGACGACCGTCCCGATCTTGTAGAGCACATCGGGTGCCGGGTCATCGACGTTCTCCTTCTGGGCGACGGCGAAAAGCCGCCGGTCTCCGTCGAGTGCCTCCTGCACAGCCTCCACCGTACCCGGCCGGCCGGCCGAGATCGGCACAGCCACGCCAGGGTATACGACGGTATCCCTCAGTGGCAAAACTGGAAGTGTATAACGTTCACCCATGAGACCTCACTCAGTCGCTTCCGTCTTCAATCAGGATCGAGACATCGCTGATGTGGTAACGCCCACCCCCTGGCAGGCGTTCCCGAGTGGTGCCGTAAGATCAGAGGCGGCTCGGGAATGGATCCTACCTGCATAAATCCTGCCACGTATTGCCTGCTAAAATATGCCGTAGTTGCAGTCCCCTGTCATAATGTCGGCCTTTTTTGGCATAAGGTCAGCGCTTAGGTTCTGAAAAATTCGCTGATCTTCGTTTTCCTTCGTCCGGCCCAGCCATGCTCGAAGGCGTCACCTGGTTCAGGCAATCCTCCGTCCGGATTCGGCGAGGCGGTGTTGAAATCCATATCGACCCCTGGGGAATACCAGAGGGGAGCACGGCAGATTACATCCTTCTGACGCATCCCCACTTCGATAATTTTTCCGAAGACGACATCGCCAAGGTACGGGGTCGAGATACCACGCTGGTCGCGCCGGCTTCCATGAGGCACCAGCTCGAAGATGTCGACCATCTGATGCGGCCCGGCGACATGGTACACCTCGACGGGATCGAAATCCTGGCCGTACCGGCGTACAACGAGGACAAGAAGTTTCACCCTCCGGAGAACCAATGGTTGGGGTACGTGTTCACGGTGGACGGGATCACGTACTACCACTCCGGCGACACCGACTTCCTCGAGGCGATGAACCAGATAAGGTGCGATGTGGCGTTCTTGCCATGCGAGGGTCATTACACCATGGGGCCGGAGGATGCGGTCCGCGCCGCCGCCGCCTGCCACGCTCGCGTCGTCGTCCCGGTGCACTGGGGTGGCCGCGAGACCCGCGCCAACGCCGAGCGGGTGAAGGAACTGTCCGAAGGCGAGGTGGTCATCCTCGAGCAGGGCATGCCGGGCTGATCCAGAAAGCTCTTGGCTGATCAAGAAGGCCGTTGAAGGAGGTGCTTTCTACATCCGCCGGTAGGCCGGTCCACTCCCACCCTCCCGGGACATCCACCGCGGCCCGAGCACGTCGGTCGCCTTACAGTCGACGCAGTTCGGCGCGTTGACGCGCAGTTCGTCGCCGTCACGCTCGTAGACGCCGGCGGGGCACATGTGCGTGTACAGCTCGGCCGCTTCGGGGCTCACGTCCTCGCCCACCACCAAATGACTGGGCCCGTCGTCGCGCGTCTGGTTCCCGGCCTTGTAGACCGCATCCACTTTGCTGAACGTGAGCTTCCCGTCGGGTCGGACACCCGGCCCCCCACCTCCGAGCACTCGCTCCTCCTCCGCATCCTCTGGGGTGGTGATCTGCCCTCCGGGGAACGCACCGCCGGACAGGGTCATGACACCCGCTCCGACCGCCCCTCGCAGAAATCCCTTCTTGAACGCCAGGCGGACGTTCCGAGTGCGCCGTAGATCCTTCATGATGTAGCTCGCGTTCACCGACTCGGAATAGGAGCGCAGTCCGGCCTCCGACACGTCCCCCGCTTTGAGCGCACGGAAGATCGCCCTCGCGGCCAGGATCCCCGAGTGCATCGCGTAGTGGATTCCCTTGAGCGACGGCACGTCCACGTACCCGGCCGCATCACCCACCAGGCACACTCCGTTTCCGTGGCAACGTTCGGGTACCGAGTAGAATCCCCCCTCGGGAATCGTCTTCGCCCCCCACTCCACCATCTCGCCACCCTCCAGGTAGGGTCGGAAGAGGGGGTGGAGCTTCATGCGCTGCAGCACGTCGTGGACGTCGAAGCGGGCGTCCTGATAATCGAGTCCGACGACGAGGCCGAGCGCGACCAGATTCTCTGCCAGCGGATACATGAAACTTCCGCCGAAGGCGTCGCTGGGAAGCGGCCATCCCATCGTATGGATCACCCGGTCCAACGGCACCCGGGTTTCCCACAGCTCCTTGACCCCGAGGGCGAAGATCTGGGGATTGTCGGAGCCAATGCCCTGCCACGCCAAGTACGCTTGCGTGAGTGGCCCGCGTGTACCCTCCGAGAGAACGGTTACCCGAGCGGTCAGATCCATGGCAGGCATGTGGTCCGCGCCGGGCCTACCTTCACGGTCGAGGCCGGAGGGTGTGGTGCGGACGCCGATGACACGGTCGTCCTCGACCAGCAAGCCCTCGACCGGAAACCCGGGAAACACGTTGATGCCGAGGGCCTCCGCCTTCTTTCCCAACCACCGCACGATTTCGCAGATCGAGGCCAGGTAGTTGCCGTGGTTCCTCATGGTGGGCGGCGTCGGGATCCGGAATGCCCGCCGCTCGGTAAGGAAGTAGACCGCCTCCTTGCCGACCTTGCCCCGAAACGGGAGATCACCGATGTCTAGCTCGGGGAAGAGCTCCTGAAACGCGATCGGGTTCACCACAGCTCCCGAGAGAGCGTGCTCGCCGAGTTGGCTCGCCTTCTCCAGGACCCCGATTTCGACTTCGCCCAGCCCACCGTCACCTTCGTTGTCCTTCCCCACGAGCCGGGCCAACTCGATCGCCCCTGCAAGACCGGCGGGCCCACCGCCCACGAACACCACGTCCATCGATACCGCGTCGGAGTCCGGGGCGTCTCGGAGAATCAGCCGATCGGTGGGCAGCGCCGACTGAAATTGAGCTGGTCGAATCGGTCCAACGGATTGGAGTTTTTCGGACATCTTCGTTCCGTAGATGGTGGTCCCGGCTCCGCGTTCCGAATAGGCAGGAAGGTCGCGGATTGGCGCAGCGATTCCAACTTCGCCACCATACGGGAGACGCTGCACCTCCCTTCGATCTCCCCCACGCACGGATGAGACGTTTTCTATGACTTCTAACCGGCCCGGCACCGTCGGTGAGCTCAAGGCCTCCGGATACAAGCCCCGCACCGTAAAGAGTGAGCTGCGGCAAAACCTGATCATAAAGCTCAAGGCCGGGGAGGACATCTTCCCCGGTATCATCGGCTTCGGGGATACCGTCGTTCCCATGATCGTGAACGCGATCCTCGCACATCACGACTTCATCTTGCTGGGTCTACGGGGTCAAGCGAAGAGCCGCATTCTCAGACAGCTCGTGGACCTTCTCGACCCCGAGATCCCGATCCTCGAGGGGAGCGAGATCAATGACGATCCCCTCAACCCGATTTCGAAGTATGCGCGGTTGGTACTTGAGGAGAAGGGTGACGACGCACCGCTCGCCTGGGTGACCAGGGACAATCGCTTCGTCGAAAAACTGGCGACGCCGGACGTGACCATGGGCGACATCATCGGGGACGTGGACCCTATCAAGGCCGCACGGGGAGGACACATCCTCGCGGACGAGCTGACGATCCATTATGGACTTCTTCCTCGGGCCAACCGCGGCATCTTCGCGATGAACGAACTGCCCGATCTCGCGGGGAAGATTCAGGTCGGCCTCTTCAACATTCTCCAAGAGGGTGACATACAGGTGAAGGGGTACCCCATTCGGCTACCGCTCGACGTCTTCCTCGTTTTTACGGCCAATCCCGAGGACTACACGGCCCGCGGAAAAATCATCACTCCGCTCAAGGACCGGATCGGAGCCGAAATCCAGACGCATTATCCCACCGAACTCTCGATCGGGATCGACATCACTCGGCAGGAGGCATGGCTCGACCGGAATGGCATTCCGACCGAGATCCCGGATTTTATCGCCGAGCTCGTCGAACGGATCGCCTTTCTGGGCCGAGACGACAAACGTATCGACCAGCGCTCGGGCGTCAGCCAGCGCATGCCGATCACCGTGCTCGAGAGCGTGGTATCGTCGGCAGAACGAAGGGCGCTCCTGCTCGGGGAGGATCACGTCGTTCCCCGCGTAGCCGATATCTACAGCGCGCTTCCCGCCATCACCGGGAAGATGGAGCTCGAGTATGAAGGAGAGTTGCACGGTGCTGACCGAATCGCCCGGGATTTGATCAGCTCGGCCGCAAAGGGTGTGTTTCAAGCCCACGCGGGCGGATCGGATGTGGAAGAGATCATCGAGTACTTCGAGCTGGGTGGCGCGCTCCAGGTGGGATCCGAAAGCTCGGCGGAGGCATGCGTGCTGGGCTTCGAGATCGTTCCCGGCCTTCTGAAGTTGGTCAAGGCAGTCGGCCTCGCCCCGAAGAAGTGCTCCGACGGATTGCGGGCGGGAGCATGTGAGCTCGTTCTGGAAGCGCTGGCAGCGGATCGGAAGATCACGCGCTCGGTCAGCGGCAGCTACGCGAAGGCGCGGCATGAGCCTCCCCCGGCCAAAGGGTACCAGGGGTTCGACCCATTTGGGGGCGTCAGCGCGTAGGGGCTGGGGCGGCCAGCGCTGGGGTGGCCTGACCGGGGGCGGCCAAAGTTTTCCTGGCCAGCCCGAGGATCTTCCGCTGTGCGACCGGGAGCGGGAGGTGTTCGACCTGGTCTGGCATGACCCATTGGCGTTGCTCCAGCACGAGCTCCTCCGGAGGCTCCCGCCCAACCGACCACTCGGGCACCTCCCGCGGCTCGGGCCTGCCTGAAACGATCTCTTCCACCTCCCCTGATCGGGCGCCGGCCACCAACATCGGACGGTACACCGCCTTGAGGTGGGTGAACGCGTGGCGGACCTCCGGCAGGATGCGGAAGCCATCAATCCCGGGGGTAAACTCGACGCCCAGATCCTCCAAGCGGGCGCGGCATCGTTCGTGGAGCGGGGTCCCTCCACTGAGTTCACCCTCAGTAGATGTGGGATCCTCAGGTGGGCGATCCTCCGCCCCGATCTCGACCGCCGGAAACTCCCAGAGCCCGCCGAGGAGACCGTCGGGTGGTCGCTGGACCAGGAGCAGCTCGCCGTCCGGATTGTGTGCCACCAACACCGCGTAGGAGACCGAACGCACACGCGATCGGCGCTTCGAGGCCGGCCTCAGCTCCTGCGTCCCCTCGGCCCAAGCCAGGCATTCCCCCATCAGCGGACATTCCGTGCACCGAGGGGACCGGCGGGTGCATACCGTGGCTCCCAGCTCCATGAGCGCCTGATTCCAATCCCCGGGACGATCGGGATCGACGAGCTCGCCGGCTCGTTTCCGCAGGCTCGCGTCGGCGGGATCCACGAGGTCGAAGAGTCGGGACAAAACGCGCCGCACGTTTCCATCCACGGCGGGCACAACCTCCCCGTAGGCGATGCTCGCGATGGCACCCGCGCTGTACTCGCCGATCCCCGGCAGCGTCTTGAGACTCCGGGAGTCCTGCGGAAGCATCCCGCCGAGCCGATCCCTCACGATCAGGGCCGAGCGCCGAAGATTCCGGGCCCGCGAATAATAGCCGAGTCCTTCCCATGCCTTCAGCACGGACTGTACGTCCGCCTCCGCAAGATCCTCCACCGTGGGAAAGCGCTCCATCCACCGGTCGTAATAAGGAATCGCGGTCTCTACACGCGTCTGCTGGAGCATGATCTCGGAGACCCAGACGCGGTATGGCTCCCGACTCGCTCGCCAAGGAAGGTCACGGCGATGCTCGTCGTAGTGCTCCAGGAGGAGGCGTCTGAGTCGGTGAGGATCGCGGGTGGTCGTGCTCCTACCCCCCGAGCACCTTGAACTGTCGGCTAAACTTCAGGGTCAAAGAGCGACCGAGGGGGCCATCCAGTCGGTCGATTCCCTGGATTTCGTTGTACACGATGAATAATCCCGTCCCCGCCGTGTTCAACCAACCGAAGCGCACGTTCGCCGAGAGACGATCGATCTGATCGCTGTACTGGATGAGCGACTGGAGATAGACCCGCGGCGTGAAGAAGTACCCGAGGTTCACCCCCACGAGGACCGTCTCGAAGTCTCCTTCCAGAAGGTTGACGTCGTTGTAGTCGATGCTGATCGACGACGTGAACGCCGCACCACTCCTCAGCGTGATCCCACCGGAAATGTTCCAACGATTCCCGGACAAGAAACTCCCGCCGTTGAATCTGCCGTTGAAGGAAAAGTCGGCGGAGCGATTCGTGTTGAAAAAGACGATGGCCTCCCACCCGTCGTAGGTTCCGGTCGGCACCACTACGTCCGTGCCCCGGATTTCGAAGGGCTCGTACAGCCCCTCCCGTACCCAGTTGGCGCCGGTGGAGAGCTGGGTTCCGTCCGGCCACTCCCAGGCGGTATCGAGATGGAGGCGACTCGACTCCTCAAACCCTTTTTCGATCCCGCTCCGCCGACTCCGGAACGTGTTGAAGGACATGTGGGGGCGGATCTCCCTCAGGAACCCGTTGGGCCGAAGAAATCGCTGGAGACGCATCGAGTAAGACCGGTATCCGTCCCGCGGCACGAAGCCCACTTCGGGATTGAAGTTTTCCCCGATTTCACGTATGCCAAAGGACGCGTCCCAATTTCGACTGTTCCACGCCGCGTTGGCATCGTAGGCGTGCTCGCCACCCGAAAGCCCCGGCGTCTCCGTCTGTGCTACGAAGGAGGAGAGCGTCAGCGCCTCACCGATTGCCACCCGCGCATCCGCGGCATATGTCCTGTTGTAATCGCCATCGGCCTCGCCGCTTCGATCGATGAACAACGCCCCAACCCGCGAGCGATTGGGTAGCTCCCGGGCGACACGAGCCACCGAGTAGGCATTGTCCAGCTGAACCCCGGCGACACCCTCGGTCTGAATGTGGAGAAGACCGACGTTGAAGCCAGCGGCCTTACCGGACAGACGTCCTCCACCTTTGATGGGGACCTGCACACCGTCGGCGATCCCGATCCTTCGGCTGAAAAAGAGATCTGCACCACCCGCACCCACCGTGAAGAAGCCCGCATTTTCCAGGAAAAAATGTCTCTTTTCGGGAAAAAGAAGCGAGAAGCGCGTGAGATTCACCTGCTGGTTGTCCACCTCGACCTGGGCGAAATCGGTATTTACGGTCAGATCGAACGTCAAGCCTTGCGTGACCTGGATCTTGGCTTCCCCACCGAACTCCGCCTGCTCGTCGAACGCCGTCTCGCCCTCCTCGTAATTCCGCGCCGTCGAGCCCAAGGCGTACGGCGTAACGGTGGCCAGCCGCCGGAATGGGGGCGCGAGTCCCTCCAGATCGCCGGCGTAGTTCAGGCGGTAGAGGTTGAACTCCCGTGGCACCGGAGACCAGAAGGACTCCTCGTTCAGCCGTCGGATGCGCCGGGATACGTTAAAGCCCCAGGACGAGCCGTCCGTCCCGTAACGCAGAGTGTTGAAGGGAATACGGAACTCCGCGTACCACCCCTCTGAGTCGAGGGAGGTCGCCACGGTCCAACTCCCATCCCAGTTCTTGTTGAAACCGCCGCCCGCCCCGGACTGGAAGCGCCGTTGGCCTCCTCCTCCTCCACCGCCGCCACCGCCAAAACGTCCCCCACCCCGACCCTCGTTGGCAACTTGGCCGTCGTATTCAATGCCGACAGGCGTCGTGCCGAACACGAATCCGTTTTGCTCGTCTTTATACGTATCGAAGATGAGCACGACGTTATCGCTCTGCGCTACCTGGTAGTCCCGGATCCGCTCCCCCAAAACGATCTCGGCAGGCCGGCTATCGAACGCCCACACGCCTATATAGAGAGCCTCGTCGTCGAAGACGACTCTCACCTCGGTCCGCTCCGAGGCGGGCTGTCCGTCGCTGGGCTCCCGCTGTGTGAACCCGGTCATCGGAGCCGCCCGCGCCCACGCGGCATCATCGAGGCGGCCGTCGATCAGCGGCGGGTTCGACACCCCCGTCGCGACGCCGACGCTAATCGGGCGGGGCGGAGCGCCACCAGACCCGGCAGAGGCGGGCCCGTCCTGCGCAGCGACGGTGGAAGCCATGCAGACGGCTAGGAGGCCTGCTATTACCGGACGAATGGTCATCGGCAAGTCAATCGGTATGGAAAAACGATGGAACCAGGCGACAAAAGGATGGAACGAGGCAACAAGGTAGTGGAATGAGCCACTAGACGCGCCGTCGGGCGTGTGGACCCGCAATCTGTTCGTACCCTGAACTCCGCACCGGCGAAGTGGCCGCCACCCTCAGCCTCGGTTAAACTTGATGGGAGATTTAGGGTTCACCCATCGTCCGGCTCCACTATGCGATTTTCGACCTACACCAAATATCGAGGCGGCTGGCTCGACGCCATGAACCTCGAGAGCCTCATGGAATCCCTTTCGGATTTCTTCATGAACGGAGGCTTCGCCGGCGGGCCCAACTACCATCCTTTCTGGGGATGGTCGGGACTCGAAGACACGAGCTCGGTGGACGCTCTCAAGAACGCTCTCCTGAAGGCGTTGGTCGAGAGCGGGCAACTCACACAGGAGATGGTCGAGGAGCTGCGAGGCGACGGCGAGGGAGACGAGGCAGTTCAGCAGCAGATCGCCGACCTCCTGGACGATCTCATCCAACGTATGGTCGAGGAGGGTTATCTGACGCTGGAGGAGGGGGCACCGACCATGCCCGGAGCCGTCCAGGACGTCACTGGAATGGGCGAGATCGATGAGGCCAAGGATGCGGCCCAGAAGGTGAATTTCAACCTGACCCAGAAGGGCACGGACTTCCTTGCCTACGGGGCCCTGAGGAGCCTTCTCTCCGCGATAGGATCGTCGAGTTTCGGCTCTCACGAGACACCCCACCTCTCGACCGGCGTCGAGTCCGACGCCACGAGCAAGCCTTACGAGTTCGGTGATACCCTGAACCTCGACGTTCCCGCCACGCTCAAGAACGCCATCGAGCGGGAGGGACTCGGTGTGCCATTGAACATCGACTATGGGGACCTCATGGTGCATCAGACCGAGTACCGGTCTTCATGCGCCACGGTGCTGATGCTCGATATCTCGCATTCGATGATCCTATACGGAGAGGATCGCTTCACCCCGGCCAAGCGCGTGGCGCTGGCCCTCTCCCATCTCATCCGCACCCGGTTCCCGGGAGACTCCCTTCAGGTAGTCACGTTCGGAGACCAAGCACAGGAGATCCCTCTCAGCCAGTTGGCGAAGGCTCAGGTGGGGCCGTTCCACACGAATACGGCGGGAGGACTGCTGCTGGCGCGAAACATTCTGAAAGCACAGAAGAAGGATATGCGGCAGATCATCATGATCACGGACGGGAAGCCGTCTGCGATCACCCTGCCCGACGGACGGATCTACAAGAACTCCGGGGGGATGGACCAACACATCCTGCAGCAGACCTTCCGGGAGGTATCCGCCTGCCGGCGCGCCGGAATCCTGATCAACACCTTCATGCTGGCACAGGACCCTTACCTGGTGCAGTTCGTCCAGAAGGTCTCGGAGATCGCGAGAGGTAAGGCCTATTTCACGTCGACCCGGACGCTCGGTCAGTACATCATGATGGACTTCATGCGACGCAAGCGGCGGAAGGTCAGCTAGGCTTTCAGAAGTTCCCGGGGGGGGGCCCGGAAACGTGGCCACGCCCGTTCACCCTGCGGCCCGCTCGCCTTGCAGTTCGCCCGCCGTGTAGCTCACCCGCCTTGCAGCCCCTAGCCCAGCAGCCCATGGTGGGAGAACCGATGAACCGCAAACCCACCGGATGGGAGCGCACGATGGGATGGGGTGCAGGAGATCTCTCGCGTAAGTCGTTTTTGACTGGGCTCACGGGTGCGGCAGCCTTGGGGATCCCGCGATACGCACCCGGCGGCCAGGTCGTTCCGACGCTTTCGCTCCTCCCTTTCCTCGCCAGACCGACCACCGAGTCGATGCTGGTGAACGTTCGAAACGGCCCCGTGGACGCGACGGCACGGCTCGAGATCAAGGCGTCGCTCGGGCCGACTGTGTGGGGTGCGGCGGGAGCTGATCGGAGTGCCCCGGCGGGTGAATTCGTCAACTGGAACGTCGGCGACTTGGCGGCCGGTACCGCCTATGAGTACCGGGTCCTCATGGCTGCGTCCGGTGAAGATCTCCTGTCGGTCGCTACAGGACGCTTCACGACTCAACGTGTGGGTGAGGTAGCGTTCACGGCGGCGCTCACCGCCGACCCGCATACCGGCTCCTTCCCCGATGGATCCGGTCCGATCAGGGTGCTGGACGACGTCGTTCGCAATGTCCAACGGGACCGGCCGGACTTCGTGATCGCCCTGGGAGACAACGTCGCGTGGGCCACTTCGCGGGACTATCCGCAGGTTGACGACTTTGGTGCGAGGTTCGCGTACACGATGTACCGACGCCACCTGGCACCCCTCTCGGTTTCCTGTCCGCACTTCGGCTTGATCGGGAACTGGGAAGGCGAGTCCGGCAAAGTCCCTGCCGAGAACGCTGCGCTGGTAGCGAACGTCCGACGACAGTTCGCACCCAACCCCGACCACCTCACCTACCCCCAAGGCGGAAGTGCGAATGAAGATTACTACGCCTTCGACTGGGGTCCTGCGCTGTTCGTTGTCTTGAATGTCCAGTCGTACTCGGCACCGTCGGGGCCGCGGTCGTCACCGATGGACGACGTTGCGCTCATGGAGGATTGGACGCTCGGTGGAGCCCAGTTCTCATGGCTCGAGGGCGTGCTTGCCGCCTCCGATCACCCATTCAAGTTCGTGTGCATCCACCACCCGGTCGGGGGCAACGCAGGCACCCAGTTCGAGACGCTGTACGGGCGGGGCGGGCCGAGAGCGGCAACGGTGGGTGAACAGCGCCTGGTGCACGAGATGATGCGCGAATTCGGGGTCCAGATCTTCTTCTTTGGGCACGATCACGTCTTCCTGGACGAGGTCGTGGACGGCATCCACTACGCGCTCCCCGGTAGCTGTGGAGCTCCGTGGAAGTTCGGCCGTGAGATCACGGGGTACCAGAGGTACTGGCCGGATTCAGGACACGGCCGCCTCACCGTACGCCCCGAGCAGGCGACCGTCGAGTTCGTGAATCAGGCGGGACAGGTGATCCACCAGTTCGCCGTCGAGCCAGGGTGATTCGTCCTAGCCGGCAGCGAATCCGTCTCAACGGCTCTCCGTCAATTGATGTACCCGAGCGAGCGAAGTGTTTGGAGCTGCTCCGGGGTCAGCTCGACCTCACCGGATGGCGTGAAATACTGCGCCAGAGCCAGGTGGGCCTCGAACTGCTCTTCCAAGAAGGTGGTGTACTTCTCCACGAGGTCCGGCCGTTCCTCGTGCAGGCTCCACAGAGCCATCGGATCGTTCCAGAGGTCGTACAGCAGCAGGGGGA
>JADFMD010000205.1 GCA_022564055.1 Gemmatimonadota bacterium | reverse complement strand
GAAGCGGGTGAAGGACAAGAGGGTGCTCCGTGTGATCGGCCGCTACTTGAGGGCCGGGATCATGGAGGGTGGAGTGACGTCGTTCCGAAGAGAGGGTACACCGCAGGGTGGGCCACTCTCGCCGCTGCTGTCCAACATCTTGCTGGATGATCTGGACAAGGAGTTGGAGCGGCGGGGCCACCGCTTCGTGCGTTACGCCGATGACTTCCAAGTCTACGTGAAGTCGGAGCGGGCCGGGGAGCGTGTGCTGGCGTCGCTGGAGGGCTTCTTGAAGAAGCGACTCCGCCTGAAGGTGAACCGGGAAAAGAGCGCGGTGGGCCGGCCCTGGAAACGAAAGTTCCTAGGGTATGGGACCACGTCGAACAAGGTGCCGAGGTTGAAGCCAGCACCGGAGTCGGTGAAGCGGCTGAAACTGAAGCTGAAGGACTTGTTCCGACGAGGCCGAGGTTGGAGCCTTGCGCGTACCATCCGGGAGCTCAACCCGATCTTGAGGGGATGGGCCGCGTACTACCGGTTGGCGGACGTGAGCGGAGTATTCGAAGAGTTGGACACGTGGATCCGCCGGAGGCTGCGCCTCATTTTGTGGCGACAGTGGAAGCGGCCACGGACCCGACTCAAGGAGCTACGCAAGCGTGGCGTGGACGACAACCGAGCCGCCCAGTCGGCGTACAACGGGCGAGGTCCGTGGTGGAACGCGGGCTCGAGAAACATGAACCAGGCCGTACCGACCACAATGTTGAGTCAAATGGGACTCATGAGCCTTCTACAGGAGTACCGGAGACTTGCGCGCTCCTCGTGAACCGCCGGATACGGAACCGTACGTCCGGTGGTGTGGGAGGGTTGTAGCGGTGAGCCGACCCACGGTGAACCCTATACGGGCACGAAACCGGAAACGGTGGACACTGCCAAGGGGACGGACCTACAGGCCGCCGCCGCTACACCCTACCCGATCATGGCTCGGAGCAGAGGTCAGATCCCCCCCGTCCTCCCCGAAAACTCCATCCGTGCGAATTCTTGGGGCGTGATTCGTCTCTCACGGTAGGCCGATGTCCCTGACCCGACTCCAGTGAGATCAGGCATCGGCCGAAGGGAACACGTTGTGCCCTGTCGAGCTCAGAATCCTGCATTGGGTGCATGACTCTAAACAGCCGGACCTGATGGGGCCGGTCTCGGGGACTTCCACACGAGTCTGAGCTGAGCTACGCGGCGAGTCGGTAGTCGTGGTGAAGGCCGCCGAGCACTGGGTGTGCTACGAACTTGATCGAGCCGTCCTCTATCGCAGGACGAGAGACCCTCGGCAAGCCGGGGCCACACTCCGGTATCCCTTCGATTCCCTGATGGGGTCGAGCGCCGTTGTAGTAGTTGACGTAAGTCGAAACGGTGCGGCGAAGGTGATCCTCCGACAAGAAGATGAAGTGGTTCAGGCACTCCCTCTTCAGGCTTCCCATGAACCGCTCGACGTGAGCCGCCGCGTTGGGGGCTCCGTACGGGATGGGAATTCCCTTGATGTGCAGCACCTCCCCCAACCACATATCCAAGGCGCTACGGTACGACCCTCTCTACGCGCCTGGCGGTATCGTCTCTCTCAGCTCGCCCGAGTCCAAGCTCGTCTATCGGCTACCCAAGCCGGCACCCGACGGCCGCACCGAGCTCCTGCTCTCTCCAATTCAGCTCCTCGAGCGGATCGCTCGCTTCGTACCGCCGGGCACCGACGCGAAGCGTTGGTCGCGTCCACCGTCATCGATACCACGGCGTCCTAGCCCCGAACGCCAAACTCCGTGCCGCCGTCACGTGCATCGGCAGGCCCGAAGCCGAGACACCCGGCGCTCAGCTCCCGAGCCCAAGCAGGAAGTCCTCCCTCGATGCTGATCCGGCTCAGCCCACCAACCCCGCACGTATCCGTTGGGCCGCGCTACTCGCTCGCATCTACGAGGTGCTGCCGCTGCTCTGCCCCGCGTGCGGTGGCCCCATGAGGATCCTCTCCTTCCTCACCGATCCGCCCGTCGTCGTCGCGATCCTCGTGCACCTCGAGCTGCCCCACGAACCTCCACTCATCTCACCCGCCCGCGGCCCGCCCCAAGGTGACTTCCTCGATCAGACGCCCGCCTTCGATCCGTCCGACGCCGAGCCAATCCCGGACTTCGTGGCTCCTCACCTTTGCTGAAGCGGCGGATGCCATAGAACTGACGAAACAGCTCATACGTGCCATCTATCAAGTGAACGATCATGTTTCAGTATAGAGGCTATCGAATCCCAAACCCACGGGTGGTGCGTCAGTGAAACGATACGGCAGCGCTGGCGCCCTGGCGCTGGTCGTGGTGGGCTTCGTGTTGCGAGTGCGGGGGCTGTCGGAGTACTGGCTCAATCCCGACGAGGGGATCGACTACGGAATCCTCACGGCGGGCTCCTTCGGTGACTTTTGGACCGGCGTCATCGCGAACGCGCACCCGCCGCTCTACTACTTGGTGCTCAGAGGCGCGGGCTTCCTGACCTGGGATTTTGTGTGGTTGAGGGGCACGTCGCTGTTGTTCGGTACGGCGGCGATCTGGCTCTTCTGGCTGCTGGGGCGGGAGCTGGGGGGGCGGGGAAGGGCGGGTACCGCGTCGGGTCTCGTCGCGGCCGGCCTGCTCGCGGTGAACGCGGAAGCGATTACCCACTCGCAGGTGCTCAGGCCGTACGCGCTCGTCGTTTTCCTTCTGGCGGCCGCACTCCATCAACTGTTGAGATATCGGTCTGAACCGAACAGACGTAACCTCATCGGCTACGGCGTTCTTCTCAGTCTGGCAGTGCTCTGCCACTATAGTGCCGCGCTCGCGCTCGCCGCTTTCTCCGCACTGATCGCATACGACTGGATTCGCGGATGGGACCGGGTGGCGTGGAAGCGGCTCGTGCGCGGCCATGCCGTCCCCGTGCTTATTTTCGCCGGCCTGTACGCAGCTCAAGTCGGAACGATGCTGGACAGCGACCTCATGGAACTCGCTTTCGGTCCCGAGGGCTGGCTGAGCGCATGGCTCGTGCAATCCCCGGCGGACGCGTGGAATAGCTTGGTCTCGTATCAGATCCTGTTACTTCCGCCCAGCCTCCGATTCCGGGCAGCCCTGTTGATGCTTACGGCGATCGCGGTCTCCGCCTTGGCTCGCGATAAATCGGTGGCGGTCCTCGCCGGCACCGCGCTTCTCGCCGCCCTCGCCGCGTCGGCGCTCGGCGTATATCCGTTCGGCCCCACCCGCCACAACGCTTGGCTGATGGTGTTCACCGTGCCGGCGCTCGGGGTGCTGCTCGGCGGCCATCTGGTGGCGGCGAGCCGCCTCAAGGCGCTGATCGCCTCCGGGGTGCTCCTTGCCGTGCTCTTCGCGGGAGGCCC
>JADFMD010000086.1 GCA_022564055.1 Gemmatimonadota bacterium | reverse complement strand
GGGATTGGAGTTTTCAGGGGGCTGCAGCATATCGAGATCGGGGGGGAGGAGCTCGAGTCCATGGCAATCGAGTACGCCGGCGGCGAGATCCTGCGTGTCCCCGTATATCGGCTCGATCTGGTCGAGCGATGGGTTGGCGAATCCGAGAGCGTCGCTCCTCCCGCTTTACACCGGATCGGGGGGAAGCGCTGGAAGACCCTGAAGCGGAAGACGAGCGAAGCCATCGAGATGATGACCGTCGAGCTCCTTCACCTTTACGCCAGGCGCGAGGCTGCCCTGGGGTTCGCCTTCTCCCCGGACACGCAGTGGCAAAAGGAGATGGAATCGTCTTTCCTCTATGAAGACACGCCGGACCAGCGGACGGCGATGGAAGCGGTGAAGCGCGACATGGAGTCCAAGAGGCCCATGGACCGGTTGATCTGTGGCGACGTCGGCTACGGAAAAACCGAGATCGCGATCCGCGCAGCCTTCAAGGCGGTCCAGGACGGGAGACAGGTGGCGGTACTCGCACCGACCACGGTGCTCGTGGAGCAGCATCGGCACACCTTCGCGGAACGACTCGCGGACTATCCGGTGCGCGTGGCTGCGCTCAGTCGGTTCCGTACACCGGCCGATCAGAAGAAACTCCTGGAGGACCTGGCCAGCGGGCGGATCGATATCGTGGTGGGGACGCACCGGCTACTCTCACCCGACGTCGAGTTTGCCAATCTGGGGCTCCTGATCGTCGATGAAGAGCAGCGTTTCGGCGTGCGGCACAAAGAAAGCCTTAAGCAGTTGAAGGCATCGCTGGACGTGTTGACGCTGACGGCCACCCCCATCCCACGCACATTACACCTGTCGCTCGTGGGCCTGCGGGACCTCTCCCTGATCCGTACTCCTCCGCTGGATCGGATGCCGGTCATCACCCATGTAGTTCCGTGGTCGGATTCCATTCTCACGGAGGCCTTGCTCAGAGAGTTGGACCGAGGAGGACAGTCGTTCTTTCTCCACAATTTGGTGTCGACCATCGAGGGAGCGGCTGCGCGGATTCGGGTGCTCGTTCCCGAGGCGCGAATCGAAATTGCACACGGGCAGATGAGGCCTCGAGAGTTGGACCACGTCATGCGGGATTTTGTGATTGGGGAGATCGACATATTGGTCTGCTCGTCGATCATCGAAAACGGTCTCGACGTCCCGAACGCGAACACCCTTATCGTGAACCGGGCCGACCACTTCGGACTGTCGCAACTCTACCAGATCCGTGGGCGGGTGGGGCGGTCGGACCGCCGAGCTTTCTGCTATCTCATCGCACCCACCGAGCTCAGTGCCGAGGCCGAGCGCCGTCTCCGGATCTTGGAACACCACACGGAGCTGGGGAGCGGATATTCCGTGGCTCTGCAGGATATGGAATTGAGGGGTGCGGGAAATTTGCTGGGTGGAGAGCAGTCCGGCTTCGCGCATTCCATTGGCATAGAGGCCTACATGCGGTTGCTCGAGCAGACCGTGCGGCGGCTCCAGGGAGCGGAGGAAGGCCGCGAATTTCCAGACCCCGATGTCTCGATCACGGGCGCCGCCTACCTACCCGACTCGTACATTGCCGACTCGGGCCAAAAACTACATCTCTACCGAAGACTTTCTAAGCTCAGTCGGATGGCGGAGGTGGCCTCCCTACGAGAGGAACTGGCCGATCGCTTCGGAGCTCCTCCCGTTCACGTGGAGCATTTGCTCGACGGTGCCGCACTACGAATCCTCGGTAGGCAAATCGGCGTCGAACGAATACTCGTAGGAAAGAGCGAGGCCAGAGTGAATTTCAGGGCAACGGTGGTGCCGCGCCTGGCGGTTCTCGAACGCCCTCTTCAAGAACGCTCTGTCGAGGTGGAGGTGAGACGCATGACGCCACTCTCACTGGTCCTTCGTCAAGTGGGCCCGGAATCGCTAGTTTCGACCCTGATCCTGGCCCTCACCAAATTGATCGAAGCGCGGGACGCGGCGGCGTGAAGACTCCTTCGCGCCGCCGTACCCCACGCCTTCAGCAGGCCCCTACGGAGATGAGTGACGATGCTGCATCACCCTGGACATAATTCTCGTCCCCTGGGTAACCGCGCCAAAGCGATGGCCCTCGGGTGCCTGGCGTTTTTTGGGGCTTGCGA
This sequence comes from Gemmatimonadota bacterium, assembly GCA_022564055.1. Classification (GTDB taxonomy): domain Bacteria; phylum Gemmatimonadota; class Gemmatimonadetes; order Longimicrobiales; family Gaopeijiaceae; genus UBA822. The sequence goes on along the minus strand of JADFMD010000086.1, from coordinate 10,542 downwards.
GCCAGATTCAGGGAGGGTTCTCGCGCGGGCGGCCGGTCATGAACTGACCGTGGATCAGATGGTGGAAATTCTCGCTCGCCAAAACACCGTACCGAATCAACCCGGCGTCGTGGACGCGCTCGCGAACTTCTGGGTCGACTATACACTCATTGCGATGAGGGCCCGGGAAGATTCGCTCTTCACGGAACTCGATCTCGGTCCGCTCCTCCGACCCCAGCTCGACCAGGAGATCATCGACGCCTACATGAGCTCGGTCGTTCGACCCGATACGGCGATCTCCGACCAGGATTTGAGGGCCATGTGGGACGCCGACCCTCCGGCCGACTCGGTTCGGGCACAGCACATCCTTCTCGCCTTTCCGGATCAGGCGACTCAGGCCCAGGTGGATAGCGTGGACAACCTCGCGGAGCAGCTGCGGGGGCGGGCGGCCGCGGGCGAATCCTTCGAGGCTCTGGCCGAGCAATACAGCGAGGACACCGGCAGCGCAGTCCAAGGGGGTGACATCGGATTCTTCGGCCGAGGAATGTTGGTGCCCGCGTTCGAAGAGGCCGCATTTTCCTTGGCGGTAGGTGAGGTCGGTGGTCCGGTGGCGTCTTCACTTGGGCTCCACGTCATCAAAGTCACCGATCGCAAGGCAACGACCTTCGAGGCCGGTTCTAGCAACTTTCGGGATTCGCTCGTTGTGGAGAGGTTACGGGAGGCCGACTCGCTCCTCCTGGTCAACGTCGACGAAGAAGGTGAGATCGAAGTGGAGACGGGGGCCGTCGAGGTCCTGCGGGAACTCGCGAACAACCCGAGAATTTCGCTCAGTGGCAGGGCGGCGGGCCGCACACTCGTGTCATTTCGAGGAGGATCGTACTCGGTATCCGACGCACTGCTCCTGCTCAATACGCAGCAGGCCGACCTCCCGGCTCAGCTGGCGGTAGCCCCCGACGAGGCGCTGGACGCCCTTCTCAACCGTCTCGGCCAGGCGCAGGTTCTGCTCGCCCGCGCCGCCGAAGCGGGAATCAGCCCGACCGAGGAACATGTCGATTCCCTGGATGACCTTGCGCGCCAAAGAATAAGAGAGGCGACCGATGACCTCGGGCTTCGCAGGATAGCTCTCCTGGACGGGGAGACAGCGGACGAAGCGTTGGACCGTACCACCCTTCAGGTCCTTCGGGAAATCTCCGCAGGAACACGTAACGTGATCCCGATGGCCTCGATCATCATGGCACTCCGGCAGGAGATCGACTGGAAGGTTTTCGAGAGCGGGGTCAGAGCCACGGTGGAGCGAGTCGACGATTTGAGGGGGGCGGTGCAAGAAACGCCGACCCAGCCGGCCGCGGTCCAACCCGGTGCACCGCCCGCCGTGGACTCCGCCCAGAATTGACAAATCTAGCGGCGGTCGGGTCAGGAACACGGGTTCTCCGCTGGTTTAGAGAACGCATGAAACTTTCATCCGGAATCCTCGGGCTCCTCGCGGCTTTCTCTTTGCTGCTTCCCCCGCCGGTCGAGGGTCAAGGGCCCCCACTGGGCATCAATTTGGTCGAACGGGTGGTCGCGGTCGTCGGAGATTCCGTGATTTTGATGACCGAACTCGATGAGTTTCTCCTCACGATGGAGGCGAGGGGATGGAGTCGCCCGACCGGGCCCGCCGAGCTCCTTGAGGCGCGGCTGGACGTTTTGGACCAACTCATCAACCAACAGCTGATTCTTCAGGAAGCGGCCAAAGACACGCTCCTCGAGGTCACCGAGGAGGAGTTGGAGGACCGCGTTCAGCAAGAAATCGACGGGCAGGTCCGCCAGTTCGGGACTCTGGGCCGACTCCAACAGATGCTGGCCGAACAGAATATGACCATGGCCGTTTTCCGTGAGCAGAAGAAGAACGCCATCCGACGGCAGTTGCTCCAGGACCGGTATTTCGCCAAGAGAGGACAGGACGCGTCCAGCATCGTCGTGACCGAGGAGGAGGCGCGTAAGTATTTCGAGGAGAACCAGGACCTGATCCCTGAGAGACCGCCGTCGATTCGATTCGAGAATACGCAACTCCGACCTGAGCCGAGCGACTCCGCCAAAGCGGTGGCCCTGGCGAGAGCAGACAGCGTGCGGGTTCTTCTCCGGGACGGGGGAGATTTCCCGGAGCTCGCGGCTCGCTTCTCGGACGGCCCTTCCGCCTCATCCGGTGGAGAACTCGGGTGGATGCGCCGAGACGGGAGCTACGTTCCGGCCTTCGAAGAAGTCGCATTCGGGATGCCACCGGGATCGATCAGCGCTCCCGTTGAGACGGAATTTGGATACCATCTCGTATTGGTCGAGAGGATTCGGGGTGCGGAGCGCCGGGTAAGGCATATCGTATTTCAGCCGGAGATCACCGACAGCGACGTCGAGGCGAACGATGCCCGAGCAGAATCTTTCGTCGCGCGACTGAGAGCCGGGGAGACGATAGTGGATCTGGGGCTGAGCCCCGATACGGCGACCCTTTCGCTCGCGCAAATCGCCCAGACGTCTCAGGCCTTCGCCACGGCGATGCAAAACGCCCAGGTGGGTGACGTGATCGGGCCGGTCAGGGTGGACGACCCCCGGAGCGAATACGGCTGGACCCTCGCTCGCGTCTTGGAGACGACGGCCGGAGGCTCGGCCGAGTTCTTTGAATTTCGCGACGTCATCGTGGAGCGCCTGCAGAGTCAGGGCCTTACCGAGAGCGTGGTCGAGGGGCTCCGAAGCAAAGTGTACATCGACATTCGCCTCGGCGCACGCTGACCGTCCAGCGGCCGCGTATGTCCACGCGATGCTTGGCGATCACGCTCGGCGATCCCCGCGGAATTGGCCCTGAGGTCGTAGCCAGCGCCATACGCCGTTTCAGGGAGCAGGGTGAAGAGGGGGAGTTCATCCTGGTGGGACCGGACGGGATGGATCCGGGCCTCGGTAACTACGAAGGCGTCGGTCGTTTCGACGGTTCGGAGCGCTCAGCCGGAATTCTTTCCGCACGTGCTATCGAGAGGGCCGTCGACCTTTCGCTCGCGGGTACCGCAGCCGGAATCGTTACCGGTCCAATCCATAAACCAGCCCTCCGGGCTGCCGGTGTCGTGGAGTCCGGCCATACGGAAATGCTTCGACGAATCACACGTGTCTCCGAGGTTGGAATGCTCATGGCCGCCGAGGAAACACGACTGGGAGCACCTCTCCGCGTGCTTCTCGCCACCACGCACGTGCCGCTGCGCAGTGTACCCGACCTCTTGAGTTCAGATCTGCTCGTTTCTCAGGCGATGCTGCTGCATGGGTCGCTTGAAACCGACTGGAACCTCACCCGTCCGCGAATCGCTCTCTGCGCGTTGAATCCGCATGCCTCGGACGGGGGATTGTTCGGCGACGAAGAGGATCGGGTATTTCGGCCAGCGGTTGACGCCCTCAGGAGTGAAGGTGTCGATGTGGAGGGCCCGATCCCGGCAGACACGGTGTTCAATAGGGCCCTCAATGGGGAATATGACGCCGTCATCGCGCCGTATCACGACGTAGGTATGGCACCGTTCAAGACCGTCGCCTTTGGCACAGGGGTCAACGTGACACTGGGACTGCCATTTATTCGCACGTCTCCGGTGCATGGGACCGCTTTCGAGATTGTGGGTACAGGTAAGGCGGATTCGTCATCGATGCAGGCCGCGATCCGGATGGCGTCTCGGTTGGTGGTCGCCCGTTTTGACACCTTGGCCGCCCATATATAGCTTTCCGCGTGTGACCCGCCGTATGCCCGGAAGTCGGTGGGAAATATTAACTTACGAGGTTGCGACCCCCACGTGATCAAGTTCATCCACGTGACCAAGGAGTACGCCCGCCCAGAACCGGCCTTGAGCGACGTGTCGTTCCACCTCCTCAAAGGACAGTTCTCGTTCCTCACCGGGCACTCTGGATCGGGGAAGTCAACGGCACTACGACTTGCGCATCTGGTCGAGAGGCCGACCGAGGGAGAGGTCCGGGCATGCGGGTTCTCGTCCCTGAGAACCTCTCGGCGAGACGTGTGGAAGCTCCGCCGGAAGGTCGGCTATGTTTTTCAGGATTTTCGTCTTCTCCCCGGCCGCACGGCTCTCGAAAACGTGTCCTTCGCCCTAGAAGTCATCGATTCGCCCAAATCACAGATTCTACCCCGAGCACAACGGCTCCTGGGGAAGGTGGGCCTCGCACCGAAGGCGGGAGCGGTGGTAGATGAGCTCTCCGGAGGTGAGCAGCAGCGCGTCGCCATCGCGCGCGCCTTGGCGACTGAGCCGCTTCTTCTTCTGGCGGACGAGCCCACGGGAAATCTGGACGAGCGGGCCACGCGGGGAATCATGGAGTTGTTCTGGGAGATCAACGCCCTCGGGATGGCCGTGCTCATGGCAACGCACGATCTGGAGCTCATGCGCAAGTATCCCGCCGCGCGGACCCTCGAGCTCGACCAGGGGCGCCTGGTTTACGATTCTGCCCACACCGAGGCGGCGGCGGATAACGTGGGTGAGAGTGACCAAACCACCGCCACCCCGAGGTCGACGCCGCCAGGCGACCTGGGACTAGCGGGCGAACCGGAACCGGTCCAACACCAAGAGACCTGACGTGTTCTATACGATTCGCGAAACCCTCATCGCCTTCAAGCGAGCCCCGCTCCTTACGGGGCTTTCTGCTGCAATGGTCGGACTCGCGCTTTTTGTCGTGGGACTCTTTGGACTTGCGACGTATAACGTCCGACTCTACCTGGAGACGCTCGAGGAGCGAGTCGAGGTCGTCGCCTACCTCCGGGACGACGCGACGACTGCGGATATCGCCATCATGGAGGCGGCGCTCACCATGCTCCCGGAAGTACTCGGCGTGGACTTCGTGACCAAGGCCGAAGCACTCGAGAGGGCGTATCGTGATCTGCCCGAGTTCAATGAAATCCTCACGGACCTCCAAGTGAATCCGCTTCCGGCGTCCCTCGATATCCAGCTTCGTCCAGGAAGCCGAAACCCCATAACAGCGGAGCGTGTCGCACAGCAAGCTGCCCTCCACGCCATCGTGGAAGAAGTACAGTACGGCGAGGAATGGGTTGAGAAGTTGTTCACCCTACGGCGGATGGGCGCGGTGACGACCACGGTGTTGGGAACGGCCTTCGCGGTCGTGGCCGCGCTGATCATCGGTACTGCCGTGCGAATCGCGATTTTCGCAAGGCGAGAGGAAATCAAGATCATGCAGTTGGTCGGCGCCCGTGACAGCTTCATACACCGTCCTTTCCTCCTCGAGGGGGCCATCACCGGGGCGCTCGGGGGCGCTCTCGCCGTCGCGCTTACCTACACCACCTTCTGGTCGGTTTTCAACTACCTCTTCACCATTTCGTGGATTCCGTGGGAATGGGCGGGCATCGGGGTCTCGAGCGGAATCGTGTTCGGGGTAATCGCCAGCGGATATGCGGTTCGCAAGCACCTCCGCGAGGTGTAGGGTGCGGAGCTTCTACGTCACGGTTGGGCTGGCAATGGCGCTTACGGCTCCGACCCTCGCTTCGGCGCCCTTGGCCGGACAGGTGGTCGAGATCCGACGGGAAATCCTTGAGAGCCAGCGCCGACTGGAGGAGGTGCGGGCGGAACGAAGCCGCCTTCAGAGGGAGTTGATGAACCTCGATGGTCGAGTTCGAAACGCGGCGAGCGAACTCGCGAACGTCGAGCGGCAGGTCAGTGCGTCCCGGTCCGCGGTGGCTGAGGTCGATTTTCAGGTGGAGGCCGTCGGGAGTGAGATAGAGGGCACGTCCCGCAATCTCTTGCGCACACACGACCGCCTTCAAACGTCAAAGGCCATTCTGCATCGCCGCATCCGGGACATCTACAAACGGGGGGAACTCCATTCCGTGCGGGTCATGCTAGGGGCCGGCTCCTTCCCCGACCTCCTGACACGCTACCGGTACCTGCGTCTCATCGCTTCGTACGATCGCACGCTGGTACGGAGCGTGGGAGAGCTCGAAACGGATCTGGCAAAACAGAACGACGATCTCCAGGTCAGCATGGTCAGCTTGGGTCGACTGCGGCAGGCCAGGCTCAGCGAAGTGGCTGCCCTCCGTTCCGTGGAGGCTAGACACCGCCGGACGCTCGATGGCTACCATTCCGAGGAAGAGGTGGCCGGCAACCGGCTGGATGAACTCGATCGCGATGAAACTCGCATCAGCACCCTCCTCACGGACCTCGAGGCGAGGCGAATCGAAATCGAGCGAGCCGCCGCCAGAAGCGGACCCCCAAGCACGCTCATGAGCGCGGGCGTCGGAACGATGAATTGGCCGGTGGACGGCGACTTGATCTATCTATTCGGGCGAGACGAGAGGCCGAACGGAACCGTGCTTCGGTGGAACGGAATAGGGATCGGGGCCCCCACCGGGACACCCGTACGGGCCGTAGCGGCCGGTACGGTCGTTCTGGCAGGTCCGTTCGAGGGGTACGGTCGGACCGTGGTACTGAGCCATGGAGCCGGTTTCTATACGCTTTACCTCTACTTAGAAGAGATCGGCGTCAACCAGGGTCGAGAGGTAGCCGCTGGGCAGGTCGTGGGCACCGTGGGAGGCGACGACACGCCCGAGGGGCCCCACATGGAGTTTCAGATTCGGGCCCCCACCGACGGCGGGGCCCCTCAGGCGCAGGACCCGCTCGCCTGGCTTCGGGCGCGGGGAGGATGAGCCTGCACCCCTTTTTTGGCCACGCCGATCTTCAGGCGTCACTGTCACGTGCCTGGGCCGCCGAGTCCCTACCCTCGAGCCTGCTCATCCACGGGCCCCGTGGGGTAGGGAAACAACGACTAGCGCTCTGGCTCGGCCAGCTGCTGCTGTGCCCCGAAACCGGGCCGGCAGGCCCTTGCGGCGACTGCAAGGGATGCCGAATGGCGATGAATCTCGAGCATCCCGACCTCCACTGGTATTTCCCGCTCCCCAAGCCCAAGCGGGTTCAGCCGGCGAAGCTCGCGGAGGCCATGGAGGAAGCTCGGTACGAGGCCCTTACGGAGCGTAGAAACCGTCCGCTCCGCCCCGAATCCGCGGCCACCGAACCCACGGGGCTCTACATGGCGGTGGCGCAGACTCTGCGGTCCCAAGCCAACCGCCGGCCGGCCTCCGGGCCCAGGCAGGTGTTTGTGATTGGGGACGCCGAGACCCTCGTGCCCCAGGAGTCGAGTCCGGAAGCCGCCAACGTACTCCTGAAGCTCCTGGAGGAGCCCCCACTGAGCACATTTCTCATCCTGACCTCGAGTGAACCCGGCAGACTCCTCCCCACTCTTCGCTCTCGAACGATGCCGCTTCACCTCCCGGCGCTGGCGTCCGACGACGTCGAACGGTTCCTCATCGAGGTCGGCGGTGTCTCTCGGGACGCGGCGCGTCGGGCTGCCCAACTCGGCCGGGGATCGATCGGTAGGGCTCTCGGGTTTCTACCGAGCGAGGGGGAGCCCCCACCTCTGGAATCACTCCGAGCGCAGGCGTTCGAGCTTCTCACCGCAGCGTCGGATACGGACGCAGGAGCGGTGTATCGTAAATCGCTGGAAATGGGCGCTGCGCGAAGCCGTAGCCTGATGCCCCTGTTCGCACTCCTTGAGGAGGCTCTACGAGACCTCTCCGCGACAGCGGCAGGGACCTCGGGGAGTCTTATCAATACTGATCGGGAGGCGTTTCTGGAACGGATTCGAGCGGGGCGGGATATCCATCCGGTCGCGGTCACGAGGGCGTTTCGACATTTGGAAGAGGCCAAGGAACTGGCGGCCGGCAACGTGAACCCCCAGCTCATCATGGCCGGACTCCTGACCGGAATCCGGGAGGAACTCATTGGCAACCCCTGAAGAGGGCGCATCGGACGGAACAGGGCTGACGCACCTCGACTCCGAAGGAAACCCCCGCATGGTGGATGTGTCGGGTAAGGTGCCCTCGGACCGCACCGCCGTGGCCGAGGGCCGCATTCGCATGTCGCCGGAGACCTTGGCGGCGATTCGCGGGGGAAGCGTCCACAAGGGAGATGTCCTTCAGGTAGCCCGTCTGGCCGGCATCATGGCCGGAAAGCGCACGGCCGACCTGATTCCCCTTTGCCACATGCTCCCGGGCGCCTCCATCGCGGTCGACCTGGAGTTGGACGACGCCCTCCCGGGGATCGTCCTTCGGGCGGAGGCTCGGGTCGCCGGTCAGACGGGAGTCGAGATGGAGGCCCTCACCGCCGTCTCGGTGGGGCTCCTCACCGTGTACGACATGGCGAAGTCGCTCGATCGTGGAATGGTGATCGAGGGTGTTCGTCTGCTCCGTAAAGAAGGCGGAAAATCGGGCACCTGGACCGTCGATTGATTCACCCCTGAAGCATCATCATCCTTTTCTCGGGAGATTTTCTGTGAGACTCAAGATCCTGGTCCTTTCGGCCGTCGGTTTCAGCGCCTGTTCGGGTGGTTCTGGAGCTCCCGGGCCTGCTCCCTCTCCCGTTTCGGGGGGAATCGATTTTGAGCGCGCGACCGAGCGGGCGGCGGCCACGATTCTCGCGGACGATATCCGACGGCATATCACGTTTCTGGCGAGCGACGAGCTGGCAGGAAGGGACACACCGAGTCCCGGGCTGGAGACCGCGGCTTCATACCTGGTCGATTTTCTGGAAGCGGCGGGCCTCGAACCGGCGGGAGAAAACGGGACGTTCATTCAGCGCTTCCCTTACACGCGCACCGCCATGGTAGCCGCGTCACGACTCGTGAACTACAGCGTGGCAGGCTCGACCCGGGAACTGCAATACGCGCGCGACTATTACGTGATCCCAGGACAGCTGTCGGCGGCAAACGCCGAAGTGATTTTTGGGGGACCGGCAGGGCGGCCCTCGGCCGATCTGGCCCAGCAGGCCAGAGGGAAGGTCGTACTCTTCACGACCGTGGGTAATCCCGTCATCGGGACGGGCGAGGAGTTGCTCAGCGCCTTTCAGGCCGCAGCTCAAGGGCAAGCCGCGGCGGTGGTCCTCCTGCTCGACAGGACCCAGGTGGCCGACAGCATCATGGAAATGGCCAGTGGGCTCCAGGGGGCCGGACTGGCTACGCCCCTCCCGATCATGGGTCTGTCGTCAGAGGCAGGCGCCGTCCTCATGGGGGAGGCTGGCCTCGATCTGGCGACGCTGAGGGAGTCGCCGCCACAGAACGTCCTACCTCTCGACGGCATCACGATGAACCTTTCGGCCCCGTTCGAGGTGTCCGAGCACACGCCGCCCAACGTGGTGGCCATGGTAAGGGGGAGCGACCCGGATTTGCAGAATGAATACATCGTGTACACGGCACATTTCGACCACGTCGGAATCGGGATTCCCAACGAGGCCGGAGATTCCGTCTACAACGGCGCGGACGATAACGCGTCCGGTACTTCGGTCCTGCTGGAGGTCGCGTCCGCGTTCGCCGCGCTCGAGGTGCCCCTGGCCCGATCCGTCATCTTCCTGGCGGTTAGCGGCGAGGAGAAGGGGCTCCTCGGCTCAAAATATTTCTCGGAAAACCCGACCGTCCCCATCGAAGAGATCATCCTGAACATCAACATGGACATGGTGGGGCGAAACCACCCCGATACGGTGATCGGCATCGGCCGGCAATACACCAACCTCGGAGCACTCACCGATCGCGTTCTGCGAGAACACCCCGAACTAGGTTTCACCCTGATTGAAGACCCGAAGCCGGAGGAGCAAGGATTCTTCCGGAGCGACCATCTCCACTTCGTGAACAAGGACATCCCAGCGATTTTCTTCTCGGCGGGGTTTGATCATGAGGACTACCACAAGCCATCCGATGAGGTCGCGCTCATCGATACGGACAAGGCCGCGCGAGTCGGCCGTATGGTGTTCCATTTGGGCGTGCTCATCGCTGGAGGGACGGTAGACCCGGAATGGACCGAGGACGGCCTGGCGGAGGTCCAAAAGATCATCGCCGAAAACGGGAACTGAGCGGTGGCCCGTGAGGGCCCGCTTTCAGCGGGCTTTCCTACATGTGGTAATTGGGCGCCTCACGGGTGATCGTGACGTCGTGCGGATGCGATTCGCGCAGACCCCCGGACGTGACCCGTACGAACGTCGCCTTCTCCCGAAGCTCCTCCAGGTCGGCCGCCCCGCAGTACCCCATGCCACTCTGAAGGCCTCCGACGAGCTGGAAAACCGTATCGGCCATCGGCCCCTTGTAGGGAACCCGGGCTTCGATTCCCTCCGGAACCAACTTCCTCAATTCGGCCGCCGGATCCTGGAAATACCGGTCGGCAGACCCCTCCTGCATTGCGGAGAGGGACCCCATCCCACGCACCGTCTTGAAGCGGCGCCCTTCCATGAGGAAGCTCTCTCCGGGTGACTCCTCCGTTCCAGCGAACATCGCTCCTATCATGACCGACTGCGCGCCGGCGGCTAGCGCCTTCACTATGTCCCCGGAGTACCGAATTCCCCCATCGGCGATGATCGGAATCTTACCCTTCACACCCTCGACGGCATCCATTATGGCCGTCAACTGAGGGAGCCCTACCCCCGTTACGACCCGAGTCGTACAGATCGAACCGGGCCCCACACCGCCCTTAATCGCGTCGGCCCCTCTCTCCCTGAGAGCCGCGGC
>JADFMD010000085.1 GCA_022564055.1 Gemmatimonadota bacterium | reverse complement strand
GTCTGGGTAAGGATGACCAGGTGGTCGGCATGGTGGTGGTGGCGCGCGACAACGCGACCCTGCTCGTGGTGTCCGAGGCGGGGATGGGGAAGCGCTCCGAGATCGACGCCTATCGGCTTCAGGGACGGGGCGGGAAGGGCGTGATCAACCTGAAGACCACCGAACGGACGGGGAAGGTTGTCGCGATCAAGTCGGTGGTGCCCGGGGACCAACTCATGCTGATCACCCGGAACGGCGTCATCAATCGTCAGCGCATCGACGAGATCCGCGTGATCGGGCGAGCCACACAAGGTGTGCGCCTCGTGAACCTCGACAAGAACGACAGGGTCATGGACGTGGCTCGCGTGATTCCGGATGATGCGTCCGCCAACGGGGCTTCCGACGGTGACGCGGCGGACCTTGACGGGGCGGGCTCTGAAGTTGCCGCCGCCGAGGTGGTGGACGGCGAGGGGACGGCCGACAGCGAGGGAACAGCGGACGGCGAGGGGACGGTGGACCGCGAAGGGACGGACGACGACGAGGGGACGGCCGACGAGGGTCCCGAGGCTTCGGTTGACGGAGACGCGGTCGGGACGGACCCCGACAACACGGAAGGTGAGTGACGGCCTAGTCGAGCTCGAGGCTATCCAGGAGGCCCAGGAGAGGATTCGCCCGGTCGCCGTACGTACGCCGCTATATCCTTCCGACGTTTTGAGTCGTGAGTTGGGTTCCGACGTCCGACTCAAGCTGGAATCTCTTCAGCGCACGGGGTCCTTCAAGTTCCGGGGGGCGTACAACTTCGTTTCGCAGCTCCCTGAGGACGTCCGCTCGAAGGGGGTCATCACCTATTCGTCGGGAAATCATGCGCAGGCCGTCGCGTTGTCGGCTCAACTGCACGACACCCGGGCGGTCGTGGTGATGCCAACCACCTCGCCCCAGTTGAAGCGGGATGGAGCGGAGCGGTGGGGGGCCGAAGTCGTGCTGGAGGGCACGACCTCTCTCGAACGGAGGGCGAAAGCAGAGTCGATCGCCCTGGAGCGCGGACTCGTGATGGTCCCGCCTTTCGATCACCCGTCGATCATCGCGGGTCAGGGAACGGTGGGGCTGGAGATCGCCGAGGATTGGGATGCCTTCGACTCGGTCGTGGTGCCCATCGGCGGTGGAGGACTGTGTAGCGGAACCGCGGCAGCCCTACGCCGACTGCGGCCCGGCGTCCGGATTTTCGGCGTCGAGCCGGCGGGCGGTGCGGCCATGAAGGCCGCGCTCGACGCGGGCGAGCCGGTCACCCTCGATCGCAGCGAGTCGATCGCGGACGGCCTTTTGCCGGTGCGAATCAGTGAGTTGACGCTCGCGCATGTCCGTGAGCTCGTGGATGACGTCGTGCTCGTGGATGACGACGCGATCCGCTCGGCTGCTTCGCTCCTCTTCAAACAACAGAGATTGGTGGTCGAATTCTCCGGAGCCGCTACCGTGGCCGCGCTCCGGAGCGGCCAGGTCGAGACGGAGGGACGACGTGTGGTGGCCATCATCAGCGGCGGGAACGTGGACCCGGCTCTCCTCTTGGATCCTTGATCTATGCAGAGGCTCATTCTCTTCGATATCGACGGCACGCTCACCAGGGGCGGGCCGGCCAAGGTGGCTTTCGAAACGGCCATGTTGGAGACGTACGGTACCGCCGGAGCGGTCGATTCTTTTGATTTCTCCGGAAAGACCGATCCGCAGATCGCCCGTGAGCTCCTGACGGAGGCTGGGCTTGAGGAGGCCGTCATCGCCGGTGGTTTGGAGCGGCTGTGGGACCGATACATCAGCGAGCTCGAGGCTCACATCGGAGACCAACCGATGAGGCTGCTCCCAGGCGTGGCGCACCTCATCGAGGCTCTCGAGGCCGAACCCGACGTGGCGTTGGGGCTGGTCACGGGCAACATCGTCCGAGGGGCCCGGATGAAGCTCGAATCCGTCGGACTCGCGGGGTACTTTGCGGTGGGCGGATACGGCTCCGACGACGAGATCCGCGAACATCTGCCGGGCATCGCGCTCGAGCGTGCGTTCGAGGCCTGGGGCGTACGCTTTCCCGCCGAGTCGACCGTAATCGTGGGCGACACCCCCCGGGACGTGGAGTGCGGAAAATTCGAGGGTACGAGAACGGTCGCGGTGGCCACCGGGCGGGTTTCGCGAGAGCGGCTCGACACGACGGGCGCCGACGCGGTTTTCGATGATTTCTCCGACGTCGCCTCGGTGTTGGCCGCTCTTCTCCCCTGACTCTTTACCCACCTTCCGCGGGGAATATCTTACCAGAGTCCGCGTGGCGGGTTACATCAAGAGTACGGGGGCCGTTCTACGGCCCTACTCGAGCAACGGAGTGAACGGTGGCTGAAACGAAAAGCGGAGATCTCAAAGCTTTCTCTTGGGTTTTGGGTGCGACGGCGGTGGTCGCCGTCGGAGCTCTGGGATGGTCGGCGTTGTCGGGTGGACTGAGTTCTGCCGCGACGCAGCCGGTTGTGAGCATCGTAGAGGGCGAGTGGGAGGATCTCGGGACGCTGGTCGAGATGGCCACTGGTGTCGAGCGGGGCGATCCCAACGCGCCGATCACGATTCTGGAGTTCGGTGACTTTCAGTGTCCGGCCTGCCAGCAGTTCGCCACCTTCGTGAAACCCCAGCTCGACTTGGCCTACGTCGAACAGGGATTGGCCCGATTCGTATTCCACGACTATCCGGTGGTATCGGCCCACCGATACGCGTTTCTTGCGGCTCGCGCAGCGCGTTGCGCGCTCGATCAGGGCGAGCAGTATTTCTGGCCCTTCCACGACCAGCTCTTCTCTCACCAGTCGACGTGGTCGTTGAGCCAGAACGCGCCGATGAACGCTTTCGAGGACTATGCGGCCGCGATCGGACTCGACGTGGGCGACTTCGCCTCCTGTCTCGACAGTGACCGCTTCGCCGATGTCGTCAGCGCCAACATGCGCTTGGGTATTGAGTTGGGCGTGAGCGGTACTCCAACGGTCTTCGTCAGCAGGGGTGGGGGCATGGGTGTTCGCGTGAATCGTTGGAATGAGTTCGATGCGTTCAAGACGGTGATCGACCGTCTGTTGGAGGAGGACGCCGGAGACGGCCCTTGAGCGAGAAGCTGGCTACGGTCCGGCTGCTCCTGGTAGACGAGGGAACGTTTCACCACGAGGAGGTCCAGATACCGGCCGGGGTGATGGCGGGTTATGACCGCCTGATCGACTGCCTCATGGAGGATCCAGCGGTGCTCAAGCGGCTTCACGTGGACGTCTCGCGGATCTGTACGGCCGAGTTGGCCAATGGAGAGCGCTGACGCCGGCTAGGCGGTCGACTCCCGGGCTCGAGCGAGGGTCCATTCTCCCACGATTTCCGGGGGCCAGAGCCCGGCTGCGGCTTGGGCCGATAGCGTCCTGACCTCTTCGCGGGCGCGCCGGGCGGTATCCGGATCGACCCATCCTTTCTGCTCTGCCTCTTTCAGCTCGTCCTCGTCGAGCTCGAGAAGGCGCCCGGTCGGATCGATCCAGAGATCGAGGAAGAGATCGGTGGTCCGCCAGATCCCGCCCTCCTCGAAGACGCAGGGGGTCAGGATGTTCGCGTAGGTTCCGGTGACCGAGCCGTCGGCACGGTGGAAGATTCCTATGTCGTGCCAGGCCCCGGGAAAGGTGAACCAGATCACTTCGGAGCCGGTCTCCAGTACGATGGCCCCGGCGATCCGGATCGGAGATTCGAACTTCAGGTCGTGGGCGTAGGTGACCTTCACGCCCCCTTCGTCGAAGATCAGATCCTGCGTGTAGATCTGCTCCCGGTCGGGTGGCCTGAGGTAGTGAATGTGGATCAGCGTGGGGCGCTCTTTTCGCACCGGTGGGTCACTCGCGGATGGCTTCCACGAAAATATCCATCGTGCCCCCGCACACTGCGGGGCTCAGTGAGAGTAAGTCCTCGGTCAGGTCGACCCGGACCATCTGGGGCTCTCCGGTTCGGATGACCTCCTGCGCGGCCTCGATCACCTCACCCTCACCGCACCCGCCTCCCACGGTGCCCACCAGATCCTCTCCGGGGTCGACGAGCATCTTGGCGCCCACCCCCCTCGGGACGGAGCCTTTCACGGATACGATGGTTGCGAGCGCTATGGTGCGGCCGTCGCGCACCTTTGCGGCGATCGCCTGAAAGACGTCGTAATCGTTATGGCTACCCATTATCTGGTCACCGTCAAAGCTCGTTTCCCTTGAAGAATCGTTCCAAAATACGCTCCTGTTCCGCCAGGGGGGCGCCGGTGCCGCCTCTCCACTGCAGGATGATCTCCGCCGCGACGGCGACGGCGATCTCAATGGGCGTCTCGGCCCCGATGTCCAGCCCGACCGGGGCCCGGATGCGGGACAGCCGATCCTTAGGCAGTCCTTCGCCCTGGAGCTGTGAGAAGGCCGCTCGTATGCGCCGCCGGCTTCCGATCATGCCCACGTAAGGTGGCTCCACCTCGGTTTTCAGCAAGTGGCGTAGGCACTCGAAGTCGTACTTGTGGCCTCGCGTCACCAGCACGATGTAACTCGACGAGTGGATGGGGATGTCCGCGAAGGGATCCCTGAAATCGACCCGGACTACGCGATCGGCCTCGGGGAAGCGCTCCCGGGTGGCGAAGTCGGGCCGATCGTCCACCACGATGACGCGAAAGCCCATCACCGCGCCCATGGCGCAGAGGGGCTGTGCGATATGGCCGGCGCCGACGATCACCAGGTCCGGTTGGGGGTGATGCGCCTCCACATACACCTTGATGGTCGGGCCGGAGGTCGGTTTCAGCTCGTGGACGCCCTTCTTGGGGGCCCTGCGCTGCTCGATCCTCTCCGTGCCGAGCGCAAACGCCCCATCGTCGAGGTCGGCATCGCCGAACGAACCCACGAGGCGGTTGGCCCCGCCCTTGCCCTGCCGGACCACCACCCGCTTGCCCACGAGCTCCGAAGGGCCGGACACGACCACGATGAGCGCGATCGGATGGCGAGCCTCTTGGGCTTCGAGCACCTCTGCCGTCGCCTCAAACGGCGTGAGCGGAGCGTGACCAGCGTCGGTCATCGGCCTTGGAGGTCTTCAACGGACCCCTGGACGTGAAGGTGATATCCATCAGGGTAGTGACGGCGGTACGCGATCATGTCGTCGATATCGATGACGGTGCCTTCATCCTCGACCGGGACCGACACCGTGGCGTCGAGGTGTCGGTGCACCACGGTGCGGGCTCCCTCCGGTAGTGCGTCATTAAGGAGCTCCTCGAACAGCGCTCTTCCGAAGAGAACGGGGTGACCGCGCTTGCCGTTGAAGGTCGGCACGACCAGCGGCGCCCGGGTGCGCCGGAACACGTCGATGAGTTCTTTCACGGTGTCTTCGTGAAGCAAGGGATGATCTACGGGACAGAAGGAAATCCCCTCGACGGAGTCATCGAGGACCCGGAGTGAGGCCCGGAGGGATCCGATGGGGCCGTCGGCGGGGGATGGGTTTTTCACGACTCGAGCGCCGGCCTCCACCGCCCTGGCCGCCACCGGTCCGTCCAGCGTCGGGAGTGCGACGAGCACCCGACTGCAGCCACCGGCTCGATGTGCGTGAATCACACGTTCGACAAACGTCAATCCTCCGGCGTCGAGCAGCGCCTTTGGGGTGCCCATTCGGATGGAGCTGCCGGAGCAGGGAATCACCCCCCAGACTTCAGCTTGGGAACGCTTCATAGAACCCACGGTTCTCCCGGGCGAGACGGCGAATGAGCTCGGCCGGAGCGAATCGGGCGCCGTGCCGCTCCTCGAGCTCCTCCAGACGGCTCAAGATGGTCCGGGTGTGAATCGTGTCTGCGAACCGAAGCAGGCCGCCGCGAAAAGGCGGAAATCCCGTTCCCATGATCATCCCGAGGTCCACGTCACTCGCTCGTGGGACGATGCCCTCCTCCAGAACCCGAGCGGCCTCGTTCAACATGGCGAGCACGAGGCGGCCACGGATTTCACGCTCTCCGAAATCGGCACGCACCTCCGGCACGGTCTTGGAGAGCACGGCGTAAATTTCCGGATCGGCCCCCTTATCCTTTCCGTTCTCGTAACAGTAGAAACCCAGCCCTCCCTTTTTCCCTAAACGCCCACTGTCGGCCAGCGCCACCAGCGGTGCCGATGGAGTCAACCGCTCGCCGAGCGCTTCATAGAGCGACTGGCCGGCGTGCCTGGTGATGTCGATGCCGACCTCGTCCACCAGTCGTAGCGGGCCCATGGGCATTCCAAATCTTTTCGCCGCGCGGTCGACCGCTTCGACGCTGGCGCCGTCGGCGAGGAGAAAGCCCGCCTCGTTTATGTAAGGCCCCAGAATGCGATTCACCAAAAAACCGGGTCCGTCGTTGGTCACCACCGGTACTTTGCCGAGTGTGAGTGCGAGGGCATAGGTGGTCGCCACCGCGTGGTCGCTACTCCGCGCGCCTCGCACCACCTCGACCAGAGGCATGCGATGGACGGGGTTGAAGAAGTGCATGCCCACGAAATTCTCCGGCCGGGCCAGGGCAGACGCCATTTCGTCCACGGACAGGGAGGACGTGTTCGTGGCCAAGATGCACTCTTTCCCGACAGCATCCTCCGTCTCCCTAAGGACGATACGCTTGATGTCCATCTCTTCTACGACCGCCTCGACGACCAGGTCCTGTCGTTTGAATCCATCGTATCCGAGCCCTCCGGAGATGAGGGTCATCCGCTGATCGGCCTCGAGACGCCGGAGCTTTCTCCGCTTCACCAGTCCGGTAAAAAGGCCCCGAGCGTGCTGAAGGCCGCTTGCGACCGCCTCCTGGCGAATGTCCTTCATGCGGACGTGAATGCCTCGGTAGGCCGCGAGTTGAGCGATTCCACCACCCATCACTCCGGCCCCTAGCACCGCGAGGTACTCCACCCGCCCGGGCTCGACGGTTTCGTCATCGACGCCCGTCCCTTTGCGTGCTTCCTCTCGGAGGTGGAAGACGTGGATCAGATTCTTGCTGACGGGTGTTGCCACGAGCTCTCCGGCGGCTCTCGCCTCGATCTCGAGAGCCTTCCCAATCCGCTTGTTCCCGCTCCGGCCCACGACCTCGAGGATCTTCAAGGGCGCCGGGTAGTGGCCTCCCGTCTGCGCCATGACCCTCTTCTTCGCCATCGAAAGGATCACCCGGCGGCCCAGGCTGGTGTCGTCCATGACGCGCCTGAGAAGAGGGCGTCGTGCGGATGATTTCTTGTGTGGGCTTGCGGCCGCCGCTGCCGCGAACTCGGTGACCTTCTCCCGGAAGAGCTCGGCGGGTACGACCTCGTCCACGAGCCCCATGCGCCGAGCTGCCGAGGACGACAGCTGACGCCCGCTCAGCAGCAGGTCCAAGGACGCCTGGATCCCAATCAGGCGGGGGAGCCGGGTGGTGCCTCCCCACGCCGGAAGAATTCCGAGAAGCACCTCGGGCAGACCCATCTTCGTGGAGGGCGCGTCCGAAGCCACGCGGTGACTGCATGCCAGCGCCATCTCCACCCCGCCGCCCAGGCAGATGCCGTGTACGGCCGCGACGGTGGGGACGCCCACCTCCCTCAGGGAGCGAAAGACCCGCTGGCCGAAACGGGAGCCCTCCGCGGCCTCCGCCGGATCCTCGAGGGCTTCTATCACCGCGAGGTCGGCCCCCGCGAAGAAGCCGCTCTTTCCGCTCCAAAGCACGACCACGTGCACCTTGCTTTGGAGCGCCAAATTCCGTACCTCGACCAGATGCTCACTCAGGCGTGTGAGGATCTGCTCCGTGAGCACGTTCACCTTACGCTCGGGGTCGTCGAAGGTGATCCAGGCGACCCCCTTTCCGTCGATGTGCAGCGTCGGATTTGAGTCGGGCAGAGGGTGCGTGCTCATGAGCTAAGCTATTGAAAAACCCCGGGGGCCGCTCAGGGCCTCCGGGGCTTCTCGCGGCGGATTCTTCCGAATGCCTACAGCTTCGGTCGGGCCGTGGCGTTTTCTCGGGTGAGTCGGATCTGTGCGGGCTCGCCGCCGACCACCGTTATGGGGACGTTCCAGTAGAGCTCGGTGTAGGGGAGCTCGTACCGGGCCGTTACCCAATAATCTCCGGCCCTGGCTTCGAACCCGTCGGCGACGCCGCTGGCGTCCGTGGTGTCGTAAAGTGTTGAGAGGCCGCTGGCCCGTTCCTTGAGGGCCATCGCAGCGTCCACCTCGGCGAACGCCTCGTCCGCCCACCGTTCACGGAGCAGACGGGTCTCGTCGGCGGCCGCCATCGAGCCGGCTTGGAGCGAGGTGAAGTCCTCGAACGCCGTGTCGCGCTGCCGTTCAATTCTTGCGTACTCGTCATCCAATTCCTGAAAGTCCCGGAAGAGGATGCGATACTGACCCTGAGTGCGACTCAACTGGTCGAGCTCCTCGGTCAGGGTCTGGAGCGTGTCTCGAAGGACGTTCCACCGGGCCTCGGTGTCGCGCCACGCCTGCTGGGCCGCCGCCACCTGATTCTGCGCATCGAGCACCGAATCCGGAATCGCCGGCTCGGGGGTCGGGGCCACGGCGGTCAACGAATCGAAAATGGCGTCCCGGTCATACGGGAACAAACGAATTTCGAGGTCGCCCAACGCCCTGGGCTCGCCACCCTGGGTCGGGTTGGCCGCGGCGATCTCCGCGGTCACCACCACCTGGGTAGGCCCGCACGCTGAGATAATCGCCGTGCCGAGAAGGGCCAGCAGAAACTTGCTATTCGTCATGTCCAACTCCGTTGAGATTCACGCTAAGGGATCACTCCGTTCAGGATATAATCGAAGGGGTCCTTGGCTTCGCCATTCACCCAGACTTCATAGTGGAGGTGGCTCGCCGTAGCGGTACCGGTTCTACCCACCTGACCGACAACCTCGTTCCGTGCCACCGCCTGTCCCCGTACGACCAGGAGCTTGGAAGCATGCGCATACCGAGTCATGTATCCGAATCCGTGATCGACCTCGACGGTATATCCGTACCCCGACTTCCAACCCGCGTATGAGACGATTCCCTTCGCGGCCGCAAGAATCGGTGTGCCCTCCACCGCGCTCAGATCGATACCGACGTGCGGCAACTCCTCATAATAGAGGGGATGTAAACGGGCTTGGCTGAACCCGCTGCTGACCCTTTCGATTCCCTGACCGGCGGTCGGCACAATGGATGGGGTCGCCTCGAGACGAGCGTAATTCGTCACCAGGCTCTCCATCGCTTCCGCCATGCTCTCCGAGAGAAGAGTCGCCCGCCGCTCCAAGGCCGAAAGGTCGTATGTTGCCGTAAAGATAGCCGCGGCTGTCCCCGGAGTCGTCTCCCACAGGGGATCGGACACCGGCGTGGTCATGCCCGGCCCACCCACGCCCACCTCGAAAATCTCGGCGTCGATGGGATTCAGGCCTGCGATGATCCGAAATTGCTCGTCGCTCTCGATGAATTCATCGATGGACCCTTCCATCTGGCCGACCCGCGTCCGTATCGACTCGACTTCTCGCGAAAGCGCGACCTTCTGGGCGCGGATTTTTTCGACCTCCAAGCGGGCTGATCCGTGGAGAAAGACGATCATACCGAGTGCGGCCAGGACCGTCACGGCGGCCGCCGAAAGCGAGGGCGCCCAACGCAGTGCCCTAGCCGATACGCTGAACTGCCGTACCGGATGCTCATCTTCGGCAACACACACGAAGGTCCATCGATGATTCGTCACAATCGGCTCCTCCTGATGGTTGCCCCGTCGACGACGGCGGGAAGATATTCGGGGCCGTCGGAGAGTGTCAAGCAGGCCCGGTTACCGGTCCGGCCGTGGGAAGAGGGGCTCCCCCATCTCGACCCTCAGCCCTGCGAGCGGTATGGAGCGGGCCTGCTCGAGCGTCGGCACGGACTCCAAACCCAACTGGCGGGCGAGGTCCGCCATTTTTTGAGGCGTCACGGGCAAGAAAAGAGCGGTGAGGACGGTAAGCACCCGGGCTAGCGACGCGAGGGTCTCGTCGAGATCGTCCGCGCGGGAGGCGTCCTTGGCTTGCGCCCACGGCTCCCGGCTGTCGACGTAGCCGTTGGCCGACCTGGCCAGCTCCATCGCCGCGGCCAAGGCGTCATGGACCCGCAGTGCCTCCATGTGCTCGGTCACCGCACTCAGCGTCGACGCGATCTCGGCGTCCAATCCGCCCCCGGTCGCCTCCGGGATGATCCCTTTCCGGTACTTATCGATCATGGAAATCGTGCGGTTGGCCAGGTTGCCGAAAACGTTGGCGAGCTCGTCGTAGCGGGCGCGAAAACGTTCGGGCGTATACGACGCGTCGGAACCGGTGGGCATGTCACGGAGAAGGTACCAGCGGACGCCGTCGGTACCGTAGTGCTCACGAAGCGCCAGAGGGTCGACCACGTTACCCACCGACTTGGCCATCTTCGCGTCGCCGATCACCCACCAGCCGTGCGCGAGAATCTGCTTCGGAAGGGGAAGGCCGGCGGCCATGAGCAGAGTCGGCCAGTAGACCGCGTGCGTCGTGACGATGTCCTTCCCCATGACGTGCAAGCTAGCGGGCCACCAGGAATCCCCCGGATCCGTGAAACCCGGCTGGTCAGGACCGCCATCAGCGTCCAGGAGACCGGACGCAGTGACGTAGTTGATGAGCGCGTCCACCCACACGTAGCAGACGTGATCGGGATCGAACGGGAGTGTGACGCCCCACGAAAGGCGCGACTTGGGCCGGGAGATGGAGAGATCCTGCAACGGCTTTTTGAGGAATCCGAGAACCTCATTGCGGCGGGTTTGGGGGACGATCCAATCAGGGTGGTCCTCGATATGCCGGATCAGCCGTTCCTGGTAGTCGCTCATGCGGAAGAAGTAGTTTTTCTCTTCCACGAACTCGACGGGGCGCTTGCAATCCGGGCAGATGCGGTCTGTCCCTACGTCCCTCTCCGTCCAGTACCGTTCTTCCTGGACGCAGTACCAGCCGCTGTATAGGTCGTCGTAGATCTGTCCCTTGGCCCACAGACGCTCGAGGAAGGATGTGACGACGCCGATGTGTTCGGATTCGGTGGTCCGGATGAAGCGATCGTACGAGATGTTCAGATCCTTCCAGACCGCGCCGAAAGACTCCGCCATTTGATCGGCCAGCTCGATGGGGGTCAACCCCTTCTTGGCCGCGGTCTCCTGCATTTTTTGGCCGTGCTCGTCTGTCCCCGTGAGGAAGCGGACCTCGGCTCCCGTCTGCCGATAGTATCGGGCCAGCGCGTCGGTGAGCACGGTCGTATACGCGTGCCCCAGGTGGGGATCACCGGTGGCGTAGTAGATCGGTGTCGTGAGGTAACGACGGTTCATCCGGGCTTGGCCGAGACCTCGTCCTTGAGTTCTCCGAGCGAAATGGTGCGCCGCTCCCCATCGACCGATCGGAGCGTGATGGTCTCCAACATGATGTCGACTCCGACCACTCTCTCTTCTCCCAAGGAGGTGCGAAGGATCTTACCCTCCCTGGGGAAGCGGCGGCGGGCCTCCACGTAGGTCTTGTGTTCGTACATGAGACAGCACATGAGGCGCCCGCAGCAGCCCGAGATCTGAGCCGGGTTCAGCGACAGGGACTGGTCCTTGGCCAGTTGCAGGCTCACGGGCTTCAATTCGGGCAACCATGTCGAGCAACAGAGCTCGCGGCCGCAGCGGCCGACCCCGCCCAAGAGCGCTGCTTCATCGCGGACCCCGATCTGCTTGAGCTCGATGCGGGTGCGGAAGGTGCGGGCGAGATCCCGGACCAATTCCCGGAAGTCGACCCGTCGCTCTGCGGTGAAGTAGATGATCAACTTGTTTTTGTCGAACTGCC
The DNA here is from genome assembly GCA_022564055.1 of Gemmatimonadota bacterium. Lineage (GTDB taxonomy): Bacteria > Gemmatimonadota > Gemmatimonadetes > Longimicrobiales > Gaopeijiaceae > UBA822. The sequence goes on along the minus strand of JADFMD010000085.1, from coordinate 913 downwards.
ACTCCGCTTCGGTGACCTTCATCTTCAGCTCATGCTGCGCCACCAGCTTCCGGGTCTCCGTACGGACGCGGATCTCATCGGCCCGAAGCTCCTCGATCCGGACACCCTCGGCCTCGCCGGCAACCCGAAGAACGCGCATTTCGGGCAGGGGTGTGGAGCACCCCCCGGAGGATGAGCACTTGCGTTCCGCGATCGAGCCCAGCGCCGTGATCTCACCGAGATCCTCGCCCCGATCCGCCTCAACGATGACGTGCGTCCCAGGAGCGAGGTCGAGAGTCTCGTATGCGAAGTAGCCCTTGCGGGTACCCTTGAAGCGAACTTCGGCGAATCCGGCCATCGTGCTAGCCGTCCGCGGGCGGGTCAGCTGGCGACTCGCCCCACACGCCCATCGCTTCGTATTTGGCCCAGCGTGCCTTCAGGAGCTGGTTCGTCTTGAGCCGGCCGAGTTCCTCGAGGGTGCGCCCAAGGACTTCCTTTACCGCAGCGGCGGCGGCGTCCCAGTCCGAATGCGCTCCTCCGGACGGTTCTGGAATGATCTCGTCGGCCACACCCAACGCCATGAGATCCTTGGACGTGATCTTGAGCGCCGCTGCCGCTTCCGCCTTGAAGTCTCGGGAGTGCCAGAGGATGGCCGCACAGCCCTCGGGCGAGATCACCGAATAAACGGCGTGCTCAAGCATCAGAATTCGGTCGGTCACACCGAGACCGAGCGCCCCGCCCGAGCCACCTTCGCCGATGACCACCGAAATGAGCGGGATCTTGAGCCGCGCCATCTCCCGGAGGTTCATCGCAATGGCCTCCGCTACCCCGCGTTCCTCGGAGCCGAGTCCGGGGTAGGCGCCCGGGGTGTCGATGAAGGTGATCACCGCCCTCCCGAACTTTTCTGCCTGTCGCATGAGCCTCAAGGCCTTCC
>JADFMD010000084.1 GCA_022564055.1 Gemmatimonadota bacterium | reverse complement strand
CTTACATACTCAAGAGGCCGACCACTGCCAAACAAAAAGCCCAGCTTGTCCTTCACATCTGGCCCCCTATATTAAACACAGCACACACCCATCCTAAAATTTATAGACGCGAGAAATCCCATGACTACGACGGCCCCCATCTCAACTTCGACGCTCCCCCTACCCCAGCGCATATTAGGTAAAACCGGCGAGAGCGTGCCCATGCTCGGCCTGGGCACCGCCCCGGGTGGCATGGGCCTCAAAGACGATGTAGCCATCGCCCTTTTCGAGCGCGCCGTAGGCCTCTACGCCACGCTCGTGAACATTAACGCGTATCACCAGCCCGGAGTCGAAGCGGGCAAAAAAGCGGCCGGGGCGGTGATCGAGTTGCAGGGACCCGAGGCGCCGATCCTGGACGGCAGCTTCCAACATTACCTGGCCGCGGTTTCGGATACCGGCACCGTCGAGTTGGATGCACCGGTCGAAGTAATTTCCGTGCAAGGACGGTTCACCGTAACCACATCGGCCGGCTCATCCTACGTCGTCACGCCAGCAGACGGTCTCCGAGTGTCCGCTACGATCGATTTCAAGCACAAGGCGATCGGACGCCAGCATACCTCCTTCGACATGAGCGAGGAGGCTTTCCGCCGCGAAATCGCCCCTGCCCGTACCTTTGGGTTCCATCATGATGCCGAGGCATTGAGGGCCAGAGGGCTCGCACAGGGGACCTCGCTCGAGAACACGATCGTTCTCGACGACGATGGAGTCATGAACGGAAGCCTTAGATTCGAAGACGAATTCGTGAGGCATAAGATCGGAGATCTGATCGGAGATCTGGCCTTGATCGGTCGACGCCTACAGGGGCACATCGTTTCCGAGTGCCCGAGCCATGAAGGGAACATCAAACTCGCGAGGACTCTCTTGAAGCATGCCCAAGCAGCTTCGCACGACCTTCCCATGGAAGTGGACCGGATCATGGAGCATCTTCCGCACCGGTATCCCTTCCTCCTGGTGGACCGGATCTTGGAGTTCGAACCCGAGAAGCGGATCGTAGGCCTCAAGAACGTCACTATCAGCGAACCCTATTTCCAGGGACACTTCCCGGGTCATCCGGTGATGCCGGGAGTCCTCATCATCGAGGCCATGGCGCAGGCCGGTGGGCTTCTTCTGATGGACTCCGTGTCGGACCGTGAAAACAAGGTCGTGTATTTCATGTCGTTGGATAACGTGAAGTGGCGGAAGCCCGTCGTTCCGGGTGATCAGCTCGTGTTCGAGGTCGAAATGGTCCAATTCCGGCGAAACGTGTGCAAGCTACGCGGGGTCGCGAAGGTGGACGGGAAGGTGGTGGCCGAGGCGGACATGATGGCTGGGATCGTCGATCGATGACCACCAGCCCCTGGAGCACGGGCGGGGAGGTCGAGGCGCTCGTCCACCCGACCGCCATTATCGATCCCGAGGCGAATGTAGCGCCGGGTGTGGCCGTCGGCCCGTACTCCATCATCGGGCCGGGTGTTACGGTCGGACGAGGCACGGTCCTCGGTCCGCACGTGCTCCTGGAGCGCGACACCACGGTGGGCGAGCAGTGCCAGATCGCCAAAGGCGCGGTCCTCGGAAGTGATCCGCAGGATCTCAAGTACGAGGGCGAGCCCTCCCAGCTGGTCGTGGGGGACCGCACCGTCGTGCGCGAATATGCCACGCTCAACCGTGGCACACGGGCCTCGGGTAGGACCACCGTCGGGAGTGACTGTCTGATCATGGCCTACGCGCACGTGGCTCACGACTGCGAAATCGGAAATCACGTCGTCCTCTCCAACGCCGTAAACATGGCCGGCCACGTGGTGATCGAGGACTGGGCGATCGTCGGGGGCCTCACGGCGATCCATCAGTTCGTCCGTATCGGGGCGCATTCCTTCTGTGGAGGTGGATCTCGAGTGCCTCAGGACATACCGCCCTACCTCAAGGTGGCCGGAAATCCGGTCAAGCCCTATGGGCTCAACCACGTCGGATTGGAGCGGCGGGGCGTCTCGGAGGACGTGAGACGGGCCTTGAAGCAAACCTACCAAGTCGTTTTCCAGTCTAAGCTTACGCTAACGCGCGCGCTCGATCTTGCCGAGAAGGAGGTGGAGCAAATCCCCGAGGTTCGGCACCTCTTGACCTTCATTCGCTCCAGCAAGCGTGGGGTCACCACCTGAGCGGTCGAGGTGGGTGGAGCTCCATGCGAATCGGAGGACCATGTCGCTGATACGCATCCGCAAGCAACGCAAGAAGAACTGGATCGATCAGAAGGCGGGCTGGTCACCACGTGGACTGGGGATCCTTCTCGTCGCTCTCCTCGCTGCGATCTGGTATCTGGGTTTCCGATTCTGAAGATCCCGGGTGAGGGCGGGGATCCGACGATCCTGGTTCTCGCGGGTGAGGCCTCGGGTGATGAGCATGCCACGCGCCTGATCATGGCCTTGAAGTCCCGGTGGCCACGCAGTCGTTTCCTCGGCATTGGAGGTGCGGGAATGAAGGGGCAGGGGGTCGAACTCCTCGCCGACCTCGACGGGCTGGCGGTCATGGGACTCGCCGAAGTGTTGCCACGACTCCCTTTTCTCTACCGCCTCAGGCGACGGCTCATCTCTCTCTTGGATACCGGCGTGGTGGATCTCGTGATTCCTGTCGATTTCGCCGGCTTCAATCTCCGCATCGCGAGGGCCGCCCGCCGGCGGGGGCTGCCCGTCCTCTACTACATCGCCCCAAAGGTCTGGGCGTGGGGCGCCCGCCGGATAAAGCAATTAGCCGCCTATACCAACCAGCTCGCGCTGATCCTTCCGTTCGAGGCGGAGCCCTTGGTGAGGGCAGGGGCGAACGCCACCTTCGTGGGGCATCCCCTCCTGGAGACCCCGGCGGCGGAGCCCGATCGCTCGGCCTTCTGCCGTAGGTGGAGTCTCGACGCTCAACGTCCGATTTTGGCGCTCCTCCCGGGATCCAGACCCCAGGAGCTGGACCGTCACCTCGACCTGTTCCTCGAGGCCGGACGCCTCGTTCAGGAGCGAGAGGGGGACGTACAGCTCGTGCTCGCGCGTGCTTCGTCGATCCCACCCTCCGCGTTCCGAGGCGTCGGCATCCCGGTGGTCGACGACGCACGAAGCCTTCTCGCACACTCCGCGGTGGCCCTCGTGAAGTCGGGCACCTCGACACTCGAGGCCGCCCTGGAGGGAACCCCGTTCGTGACCGTGTACCGAACCCATCCGGTCACGTTCGCCTTGGCAAGAAGGCTGCTACGAGTCGACCGTATCGCCTTGCCGAACTTGATCGCCGGACGGGACATCGTGCCGGAGGTGCTCCAAAAGCAGGCGACCCCCGACCGCCTCGCCAACCTTCTCCTGACGCTTCTCCCGCCCCAATCCGCCGAGCGGGCCGAAATGATCACCGCCTTGCTAGGTGTTCGGGCCGCGCTCGGGGAGCCGGGTGCATCCGCTCGCGTCGCCGAGCTGGCGGCCGATCTCCTGGAGAGCGCGTGAAGCCCGTGTTTTCCCGGGTCGGGCACGCCGTGTTGGGGCGCATCGGTCCAGCCGGAGTGAGCCTCGCGGGTCGAGTCGCACTGCCGGCTCTCTTTCGGACTTTGCGCATCGAGCGAACGGGTCACCAACACTTGAAGCGCCTCAAGCAAAACGGTACGCCGGTCATTTTCGTCTTCTGGCATGGACGGCTCCTGCCCCTCATCCACGCCCATCGTCACGACGGTATCGTGGTGCTGGTCAGTGAACATCGCGACGGTGATTACCTCGCGGGCGTTCTCCATCACTTCGGATTCGGGACGGTGCGCGGCTCGAGCACGCGCGGGGGAGTACGCGGCCTGAAGGGACTCATCCGAGCAGCGCGGGCGGGCCTGGACCTCGCCATTACGCCCGACGGCCCGCGAGGCCCCAACCGCGAGCTGAAGCTTGGCGCGCTGACGGCCGCCCGCATGACCGGCCTGCCACTCGTCCCGGTGGGGGTCGGAGTCAGCTCCGCCTGGCGGGTCCGGAGTTGGGACCAACTCCTCGTTCCCAAGCCGTTTTCCACGGTGCGGGTCGCCTACGGTCGCCCCAGCTCGGTCCCGAGACACGCGGGCCGAGCCGAGATCGACGAGGTGATCGGATCGCTCAAATCGGAGCTGACCCGACTCGCGGCTCAAGTCGGAGACACAGAGCCCTCGCGCGAGCCCGAAAACACAGAGCCCTCGCGCGAGTCCGCAGGCACGACGCACCTGGGGGAGGCCGAGGACTCCGAGCACTCCATCCCGTTCGCCGACACCGGTGCTTCGTGAAAAGGCTGGCAGGGTGGCTCAGGCGTTCCTGGGACGGCCAGACCGGGCCGCTAGGCCGCATGATCATCGGTTTGACACTTCCTGCGGAGATGCTCTACCGGGGCGCCGTCTTCCTTCGCAATCGTGGTCATGATCTCGGGTTCTTGCCCGAGTCCGAGGGCGACATTCCCGTGATCTCCGTCGGCAATATCGCGGTGGCAGGAACCGGAAAGACGCCGGTCTCGTCATGGCTCCTGGGCCGCCTCACCTCGATGGGACACAGCCCCGCACTCGTCACCCGGGGTTACGGATCGGACGAGATCTTCCTGTACGAGGCTTGGAATCCCGGGGTGCCCGTGGTGGTCCACGAGTCGAAGCTCGAGGGTGTGGCTCGAGCGGCGAGGGAGGGGGCCACGGTGGCCGTCCTTGATGACGGTTTCCAGCATCGGGCGTTGAAGAGAGATGTGGATATCGTGCTTCTGGCCGCCGAGCATGGCCTCGACGGCCCCGCGCTGCCCCGGGGCCGATTTCGGGAGGCTGCGAGCGCGCTGGCACGGGCCGATGCGATCGTGGTCACTCGAAAGGTCGCCACCCAGGACGAAGCGTGTGCGCTGGGGCGCCTCGCCATGGCCTGGGCGCCCAACGCCGTGTGGGGGCAGATCCATCTCAAGGAGGACGTCTGGACAGAGTTGGTGGGCGAGCCACGGGTCGACGCACCTGCCGGCGATCTCCTGGCCGTGGCCGGCATCGCGGAGCCCGACGCGTTCCACGAGATGGTTCGCTCCAGGGCCAGCGGCGTGGTAGAGTGCATGGCCTTTCCGGATCACCACCCGTTTTCCGACAAGGACGTTCGCCGGATCGTAGAGCGGGCGGGTGGAAGGCCCGTGGTCACCACCGAGAAGGATGCCGTAAAGCTGAGGACGTATTCACAAGAGATGCCGCGGACCTACGTTCTGCGTCTTCGGGTGGCGTGGGACTTCGGGCAGGACGCGGTCATGGAACTCATTCGTCGGGCCCTGGATAAGAACCGATGAAAATCACGACCATCGTTGTCGGTCGGGCCGGCGCTCCCCTGAAGGACGCGATACTCGAGTACGAGACACGGGCGGGACGGTATTGGAAGTTCAATGTGATCGAGGTAACCTCGGAAGCCCGTCTTCTCGCTCGACTCCCGGAGCGCGCGCAGATCGTCGCGCTCACCCGCACCGGCCAGGGCATGAGCTCGACGGACCTGGCCGCCTATCTCCAGGAACATGCCCTCCACTCGACGCCGGAGGTGTGTTTCCTGATCGGGGGGGCTTTCGGCCTCGGCCCCGATATTCTGGAACGAGCGCAGAAGCGATGGTCGCTTTCCGATGCCACGCTTCCGCATGAGATGGCCCGGCTCGTGTTGGCCGAGCAGTTGTATCGGGCCGGCACCATCGTGAGAAATGAACCGTACCACAAAGGCCCGACGTCGAGTGGCCGGAAACCCCGGCCCTCGGCGAAGAGCAAACGTGCATAACATTTCGATCTGGAGGACCGGCTGAGCTTCGAGCTCCTGATAGGGCGACCCTCGGGCTCGGCCCTATACGAGGAATATCTGCGCGGTGGCGAGGCGGTGGCTTCCTTCTACTCCGGTGCCTGGCGGGACCCGAAGGCCTATCGCGCCCTCCTGCAAAGCGTCGACGCACGCTTCGATTCCGACGCTCGCCAGCGGGCTCTCGGGGCCCTCGAGATTCCGGATAGCGTCGACCAGAAGCGACTCGACCGGTGGATCGAGGGAGGTGGCGTCATCGTCACGACCGGCCAGCAACCGGGCCTCCTGGGAGGCCCGCTCTACTCGCTCTACAAGGGCATTTCGGCGGTTCGCCTGGCAGAGCAGTTGGAGGGGTTACTGGCCCGGCCGGTGCTCCCCGTCTTCTGGGTGGCCTCGGAGGACCATGACTGGGATGAGGCCGACCACACCTACCTCATCGACACGGCGAACGAGCTGGTCCGTCTTCAGGTGCGAGATCCCGGACACGCCAACCGAGCCCTACACCGTATTCCACTCGGTGAGGAGGTGCTGGAGTTGGTCGAGCAGGCGGTGCAGAACTTTCCGGAGACGGACTTCAGCGCTCACTACGTCGACCTGCTTCGCGAGTCCTACAAGCCGGGAGCGACCCTAGCTGATGGCTTCACAGGAGTGCTTTCCAGCCTCTTGGCACCGCTCGGCATGTGCTTCGTCGACGCGTCGTCGCCGGCCGTCAAGGCACTTTCGGCGCCGCTTCTCATAGCGGAGCTCGACCGAGCCGAGGCGCACGAAGCGCTGCTGCGGGAGGACGCGGACAAGCTCGAAGGCGCCGGCTTCGAGCCCCAGGTGCGCATCCTGGAGGGGGCGGTCAATCTCTTCCTGGAGGGCCCCGGGGGGCGGGAGCGAATCTACCGGAACGGGAAGGACTTCGAGCTTCGCCCTTCTCGGGAGACCGTGTCGGCTGAGGCGGTACGTGAGCGCGCCGAATCCGATCCGCTCGCGCTCAGCCCGAACGTACTCCTCCGTCCCGTGGTCGAGAGTACGATCTTTCCGGTAATCAGCTACGTAGCCGGTCCGGGTGAAGCGGCGTATTACGCCCAGATCAAGCGCCTCTTCGAGGCTCATGGACTCATGATGCCGGTGATCTACCCACGCCATGCGGTAACGGTGGTGGAGGCCAAGGTCCGCAAGAAACTCGACAAATTCGGCCTGGATCTGGAACGGCTTCAACGTCCCCTTCATGAGATCATGTCCGAAATCGCTCGGGATGAGGTGCCCCAGGGTGTCCGTCAGGCTCTCGAAGAGATCAAGAGCGCCGTGGAGCGGGGCTCCGCCGATCTTCTCGAGGCGGCGACGAGCATCGACCCCACGCTGAAGGGTCCGGTCACGAAAGCTCGAAACAGTGCTCTGTCCGCTTTCCAAGCAGCGGAACGAAAGATCGTACAGAGCGTAAAGCGGGAGAACGAAGTCGCGACGAGTCAGGTGGAGGTTGCGCAGCGCCATCTCTTTCCCGGCGGTCAGCCCCAGGAGCGGATGCTGGCGCCGTTCTACTATCTGGTTCGTTACGGGAGTGACTTCGTCGCGTCCCTCGCCGAGGGTTTTGCGGTGGATTTGGCCGAAGAGACGGAGTAGCTTCAATCATCATGATTCCGATGATTTTCGTCCTCGTCCTGCTCATTCCGATCCTTGCGATCGTCCTGGATTCTCCGGTGGGGAGGGCTATCGCCGGTCGCATGGAGCGCCGCGGCCTTTCTCCCGGGGATGACGACCTGACCTCCGAGCGGCTCTCCTACCTGGAGGGCGAGGTGGAGCGCCTGAACACTGAAATGCGGAGGCTCGAGGAAGAGAGCCAGTTCTTGAATCAGCTCCTCACCGATCGGCCCGCTTCGAAGGCGCTCCCGCCTGGTGACCAGAGCGACTAACCCTCCTTCTGGAAACGGCCGACGCTCCCGCGCCGCCTTCACGGTGGGCGCGGGCATTTTTTTCAGCCGTATCAGCGGGTTCGTCCGAAGCGTTCTGCTGGCGTCGTTCTTCGGCGCGTCCGGCCTGATGGACGTGTGGGTAGCGGCTTCCAAAATCCCCAACGTCATCCAAAACCTCTTGGGAGAGGGGACGCTGAGCGCGTCGGTGATTCCGGTGTACGCGGAATTTCTGGAAGAGGGGCGGGAGCAAGAGGCGGGGCGGTTCGCGGGAGCGGTGCTCGGCATCCTCATGGTGGTGGCGGGAGGAGCCGCGCTCCTGGGAATGCTTTTGGCACCGGTCTTCGTCCCGATGGTGTTCTTCCGGTGGGACCCGGAAAAGGTGGCGCTCGCCACGATCATCGTCCAGATCCTCTTCCCCATGACCGCCGTGCTCGTGGTGTCGGCGTGGGCACTCGCGATCCTCAACAGCCACCGCCGATTTCTGGTGTCGTATATGGCTCCGGTCGCGTGGAACGGCGCGATCATCGCGACCCTGGTGGCGATGGGGTTCGGCTTCGGGTGGTCGGGCCGCCAGCTCCTTCTCGCGGCGGCGTGGGGGGCCTTGGGGGGCGGAATTCTTCAGTTCGCGGTACAGCTTCCGTACGTGGTCCCGCTCCTCAAGCACTTCCGTCTTTCCCTGGACAGGACCGCGAGCGGGGTGAGGGAGGCCATCCGAAACTTCGTGCCCGTGGTCATGGCCCGCGGCGTAGTCAATATCGGGAGTTTGCTCGACGTCATCGTTGCGGCGTCGCTTGCCGAAGGGGCGCTGGCCGTGCTCGGTTACGCCCAGATGCTGTACCTCCTTCCGATCTCTCTTTTCGGGATGGCCATCGCCGCCTCCGAGCTGCCCGAGCTCTCCCGTCAGCGAAAGGCACCCGCCAGCGAGGTTGCGCCACAGGTCTCGGCCGCCCTCGAGCGGATCCATTTTCTTCTCGTCCCCTCCGTCGCCGCCTTCCTGCTGCTGGGCGACGTGTTCATCGGCGGCCTGTATCAACGGGGGGCATTTCTCACTTCAGCCACGCCGGTGGTCTACGCCGTCCTCGCAGCGTACGCGCTGGGTCTTCTCGCTTCCTCCGGTTCACGAGTGCTGTCCTCCGCCTTCTATGCGCTGCGAGACACCCGCACGCCCGCTCGGATGGCCTATCTCCGTGTGGTGGTTTCCTTGGCCGTGGGTATTTCCCTGATGTTTCCGCTGGACCGATTCACCTCGGGCGAGCTCCACTACGGGGCGACGGGCCTCGCGTTGGGCGCGTCGGTAGCCGCGTGGCTGGAGTACGCGCTGCTCCGGAACCGTCTGGGGAGGGTCCTCGGGCCGCATGGTGCCGCCCGCTCCGTCCGGGGCCGTATCCTGGGAGCGGCGCTCGTGGCGGCGCTGGTTGCGGTGGGCTCCAAATGGATCCTGGGATCGACCGTACCGGCTCACGACGGCGTGATCGCGGGACTTCTCGGCGACTCCGCGCCCTGGCTAGTACAACCCGCACTCGCCGTGAGCACCGCGTTGGTCTTCGGTGTTGTTTACCTTACAGTGACCGCCCGTCTCGGCGTCGGCGCGTCGCTCCGGCAGCTCATGGGGCGGGACCCCAAGCCTTTCTGAGTGTGCGGTAGTGGTACGACTCGTGCTTAAGGCTCAGCTCAAGAATCTTCCCACGCGCCCCGGCGTGTACCTGTTCAAGGACGCCGCGGGCGAGGTCGTCTATGTCGGGAAGGCCAGCTCGTTGCGGCCGCGGGTACGGAGCTACTTCAGCGTCTCCAAGCAATCTCCCAAGACGCGCGAAATGATGCGGCACGTGGTGTCGCTCGAGACAATCGTGGTGGGGTCGGAGGCGGAGGCCTTGATCCTCGAGGCCAATCTCATCAAGGAGTATCATCCCCGCTTCAACATTCAGCTCCGCGACGACAAGCGGTATCCCTACATCAAAGTCACGACCGAGGAGCCGTTTCCCAGGGTCTTCGTAACTCGAAAGCTGCACGACGACGGGTCCAGATATTTCGGGCCCTACACGTCGGTCGGGGTGATGCGTCAGGCGCTCGAGGTGATCAAGCGGCTCTATACCGTACGCTCCTGCAGTTACGATCTTCCGCGGGAGGCGCCGGAACGTGCCTGCCTCGATTACCACATCGGACGATGCCTCGCGCCGTGCATCGGTCTCCAGGACCGAGCCTCGTACGGTGCCATGATCGGGGAGATTCTCAAAATTCTGGATGGTGAAACCGAGGGTGTTCGTAAACGGGTAGCGGACCTCATGCAGGAGGCCTCGGACGGGCTGGAATTCGAACGCGCAGCCCGTCTCCGGGACGTCCTGTCCGGGCTCGATTCCTTGGCCAGGCAACAGCGCGTGGAGCGGCTCAGGGGAGGGGACTATGACGTTGTAGGCTTGGCCCGCGACGGCGACCTGGCCGCAACGGTCGTCCTCAGGATCAGGTCCGGCGTACTCCTGGGTCGCGATACGCAGAGGTTCTCGGACGTCGGCGACGAGAGCGACGCCTCTCTGATCACCACATTTGCTTCCCGATATTACTTGAGCAGTGGGACGGGAGCGACGCGCCGAGCGTCACATCTCCCCAGGGAAATTCTCATCCCGTCCGATTTCGACGACAGGGAGCTGGTGGAGGACATCCTGTCCGCCGAGGCGGGAAGAAGACTCCGGGTGTATGCCCCGAAAAAGGGATCGAAGGCTCGCCTGTCGGAGCTCGCAGCCGACAACGCGCGCCACGCCCTCGAGGACCGTCTCACCGCGCTGGAGCAAGTCGAGGACCGGGCCGAGACAGTGCTCTACGATCTACGGGACCGGCTCGATCTGAAGATCGTCCCCCGTCTCATAGTCTGTGTCGATATCAGCCATCATCAGGGAACCGAGACGGTGGGAAGCGCCATCGTATTCGAGAACGGCGCCCCCAAGAAGAGTGAGTATCGGCATATGCGAGTGAAGGGGGATTGGGGCAACGACGACTACCGCTCCATGGCGGAAGTGGTTTCGAGATATTTCCGACGCCGCATGGACGAGGAACGGCCCATTCCCGATCTCCTGGTCGTCGACGGCGGAAAGGGCCAACTCGGCGCCGCCCGGGCCGCGCTGGAGGAGCTCGGCGTCACCGACGTCGCCCTCGCCGCGCTGGCGAAACGCGAAGAGGTCATTTTTCGGCCCGATCGTTCCGATCCCATCCGTCTCGGACGAAAAAATCCGGCCCTCCACCTCCTGCAGCGTCTCCGGGACGAGGCCCATCGCTTCGCCATCTCCTACAACCGCAAACTCAGAAAAAAACGGACCCTACGAAGTGATCTTGGCGAGATCCCCGGAATCGGCCCCGAACGCCAAAAACTCCTCCTTTCGCGCTTCGGATCGGTTCGCGGAGTCCGGGGTGCTACCGCACAGGAGCTCGCACGGCTTCCGGGCATCAGCGAAGGTCTCGCCGTACGGGTTCTGACCTATTTGGGGAGCTGATGACCAGGGCGAAGCGAGGAAAGGCCGAATTCATGTGAAACCTGGCCGCCGTTTTGCTGTATCTTCTAGGGAAGCCCGCTTTCGAATTGCGGGTGTTTTCCAGCGGATTTATCTTGCGTAGGTCGCCTACAAACACGTTTCAGGAGAAAATCGGATGCACGTCAGGAAGACCCTGATCCTCTTCGCGTTCGCCGCTCTGCTGATGCCCCACAGCGCTGCGGCGCAGGACAACGTCCTAGAGCTGGTCGTCGAGAATCAAACATCGAGCGTGGTCACCGTGTTCGTCCAATGGCGTAACGGAGGACGAGTCCGGCTCGGCGAACTTCGGCAGCGTGGCAGCGAGACCTACACCACGCCCTATCGCGGGTCAGAGGTCGCGCTGTCCGTGGATGTTCTTGGTGGACCGGCCGCAGGTGCGCGGGCCGGTGTATTGGCCTTCGGCCCGGATGGTAATGCCGGGGGGCGCGGCAACTCCAACGTGACCTATGTGGACGTCGAAGCGGGCGACCGGATGGAGTTTCAGATTCGCTCGGTCGAGCCCCTCGATGTGTCTTACCAACGTCTCGCGTCCGATTCCGGACCCGAGTCCGTTTTTTCCGCGGAAATCAGACAGCGTGATCCGCGCGTGAGCCGGTATACGGCGTTGTCTGCCTTGCGGATCCAGGAGGCGCAGTCGACGGAGGACGAGGTGCTTCAAATGGAGTCCTATCGGGCTGCGCGCGAGGCCATCTACGATGGGCTCGCGAGGGAGAACGACAACCCCGAGGCCTACCTCCATCTAGGAATCGTGCAAACCGGGCTCGGTAACTATTTGGCCGCGGACAGCGCCTTCGATCGGGCCGAAGCGATGTACCCGGATTACGTCGAGCAAGAAGGCGGCACCGGGGCGTACCGATTCAATGGATGGCTCCAGGCCTATAACGCCGCCACCGCAAGGGTCGACGAGCAGGATCCCGAGGGAGCGGTAGAGCTCTTTCGAGCCGCGAACGTGCTGTTCGACATGCGACCCGAAGCCTACCTGAACCTCGGCGCGCAGTTGGCCGGTCTGGATGACCTGGAGGGGAGCATCGAGGCTTGGCGAGGCGCCCTCGCCGTAATCGCGTCCCCTGACGCAGATCCCGGAGACGACGAGACCCGGGAGGCCTGGGACACGGAATTCTGGGAGATGGCCCAATCCAACCTCGGGCGAGTCCTCGAAATGGCCGGACGGCCCGAGGAGGCCATCACAGCGTACGAAGCCCTGCTCGAACGCGATCCCCAAAACTCGGAAGCACGGAGCTCCCTGGCGCTTGCGCTCGCTGCCACAGGGCAAGGAGACGACGCGCTTACGATCTTCGACGAGATTCTCGGCCGAGAAGATGCGGCCGTTCTCGATTATTACAACGCGGGTGTGTCGCTCTACACGGCCGATCGTCTGGAGCAGGCCGTCATCGGGTTCCAGAAAGCTCTCGAGCGAGCGCCCATGTACAGGGACGCGCTTCAAAACTTGGCCCAAAGCTTCAATGGGTTGGAGGACTACGAGGCTCAGATCCCCT
>JADFMD010000083.1 GCA_022564055.1 Gemmatimonadota bacterium | reverse complement strand
CCGTGAAGACCGGCGCGAGATCGTCATGTATTTCCATGGCCTGGCGGATTTCCGCTTTCAGCGCACCCGCGTTGCCCCATCCAAGGACGGGATCCACTTCGAGGCGAACGAGCCCCTCGTCTCGCGTTCCTACCACCGTGGGTTTCAGCATCAGGGCCAGTGGTATGCGATGTCCATGCCGGGAATCTTCTCTCGGTCGAAGGATGGGATTTCCGATTTTGAGGCTGGCGAAGTGCGGCTCTTCCCTAGCACGATGCGTCACTCCGCCCTGCTCAAGCGCGGTAATGTGCTGTATGTGTTTTGGAGCCGGGTGGGCGATACACCCGAGCACATCCTGCTCAGCAGGGTGGATATCAGCGGCGACTGGTCCACCTGGTCGGCCACCGAGCCGGTGAGCGTGATCTATCCCCAGGAGTCATGGGAGGGCGCGGACCGTCCGTCGGTGCCTTCGGTCCGAGACGCGATCAACGTTCGCGTGAATCAGCTGCGAGACCCCGCGATTTTCGAGGAGGATGGCCGAACCTATCTCCTCTATTCGGTCGCGGGTGAGGCGGGGATCGCGATCGCCGAGATCGAGATCCCTGAGGATCAGGTCGTGGCGGTGGTCGACGCCTTTCACGCGGCCCTCTCAGCAGGGGATTCAGTAGCGGCCTTGAGTCATCTTGCCGATGACGTAAGGATCCTCGAAAGCGGGAGAGTCGAAGACAAGGAGCATTACCGGTCCGGACACCTCGCCGGGGACATGCGTTTCGCGGGGGCGGTGCCACCGGTGCGCAGCGAGATCGAGGTCACGCTGATGGGCGATGTCGCGTGGGCCCACTCGACCAGTGTGAGGCAGGGCCGAATCGGTGACCGGGAGATCGATTCCCAGGGTGCCGAGCTCGTGGTGTTGGCCCGAGAAGGTGGCACGTGGAAAATCAAGGCCATTCACTGGTCGTCCCGTCAGCGTCGTTAGCCTGGAAACCTTTCTCCCCGGGGTGTGACATGCGCCATATGTGGATTTTTGCGGTGACCATGGGCTTCCTGGCTTCGCCGCTGTCTGGACAAAGCCTGGATGCCACGGCGGCGCTGATGAGGGCGCTGACCGAAGCGCCGGGTCCTTCGGGCTTCGAGGAAGCGGTCAGGGAGATCGTTGTGCGCGAGTTCGAGGATCTGGGCCTGGACATCCGATTCGATGGCCTCGGGTCGGTCCTCGCGACCGGGACTTACTCGGCGCGCGGGCCCAGGGTCATGGTCACGGCCCATATGGATGAAGTCGGCCTCATGGTGCAGCACATCACGCCCGACGGATTCATCCGCGTGAAGATGCTTGGAGGATGGCTTCGCCAAGCCCTGCCCGATCAGCGGTGGACCGTGCTGGGCCGCGCGGGCCCGGTGACGGGAATAAGCGGGATCCGGACCATCCATGTGACTCCCGGCTCCCAGCGCGATCAGGTCTGGTCCCTGGAGGAGACGTTTCTCGACGTGGGCGCAACGTCGGCGGCCGAGGTGGAGGCGATGGGCATAAGGCCGGGGGACGGTATCGCGCCCCAAAGTGCCTTCGTGATGCTTCCTAACGGACGGTACGCGGCCAAAGCTTGGGATGATCGGGTGGGGCTCGCCGTGATGCTGATCGCGGCGCGGCGGATCAGGGACGAGGGCATCCGTATTCCCGCGAACGTGGTCTGGGTGGCCACCACCCAGGAAGAAATCGGACTTCGCGGAGCGCAGACCTCGGTCGTACTCGCCGACCCGGACATCGGAATCTCCATAGAGGCCGGGGTGGCGGCGGACTTTCCGGGGATGAGACCCACGCAGGCTCAGGAGCGTCTGGGCGGGGGTCCTGGAATCTTCCTCCTGGACAGCTCCATGATCCCGAACCGTAAGTTCAGCAACCTTTTCTTCGATGTCGCCGAGGAGGTGGGCATTACACTCCAGCCGGACGTCCTCACGGGTTACGGAGAGGACGGAGCGGAAATCCAGCGTTTTGATACGGGGCGCCCCACGGTCAACCTCACCGTCCCAACCCGTTACCTCCACGCCCACACGGGCGTGATCCAGCGATCCGACTTCGACGAGACCGTGGAGCTCCTCATCCAGGTGCTGCGCCGCCTCGATCGCGAGACTGTGGGTGAGGTCGGGAATTTCCGCGAGTGACGATCGAGCTGGATGGCGACGTCTACGAGCCCGAGGGGCTCTGAATCCCGTGAGAATGGGCCGGACGGTCGCGCTCCTCGGTTGCGGTCGCCACATTGAACACGCTGAAAAACCTCGAGACGCTCAATCTTTTTTCCTGCGAGCCAAGGCGGAGGACCCCGGATGAACCGACGGGAAATGGACCGGCGCACCTTCGTATCAGCCGCCATTGCGGTGGCGGGGGGCGGTCGGTTCTCCCACCTGGTGAGCGAGGGGAGCCCCTCCGGCACTTTCCCGGAGATCGACGCGTTCATCCAGGAGAGGATGACTCGGTACAACATCGCCGGCTTGGCCGCCTGCCTGGTCAAGAACGACCGAATGGTCTGGTCCAATACCTACGGCTTCGCCGACCTGGAACGGCAGCTTCCCATGAGCCTGGACTGGGTTCAGAACATCTGCTCCATCTCGAAAACCTTCACGACCACGGCCCTCATGCAACTTTGGGAACAGGGCCGCTTCGAGTTGGATGACGACGTGAGTGAATACCTGTCCTTTCCGCTTCGGAATCCCAACCACCCCAATACCGCGATCACCTTTCGACTACTTCTGACCCACCGATCCTCGATCCGGGACGGCGAGTGGTACGGGAGGATGTACCTGTGTGGAGACCCCGAGGTCTCGTTGGCGGACTGGATCGAGGGATACCTGCAGCCTGGTGGCCGGTTTTACGACCCACGGGAGAACTTCCAGCTCTGGGAGCCCGGCGATCGGTGGGAGTACAACAACGTAGCTTTCGGGCTCCTGGGCTACCTGGTGGAGCGCATCTCGGGAGAGTCCTTCGCCCACTACTGCCGGACGCACATCTTCCAACCGCTGGAGATGAACGAAACCTCGTGGTACCTGGCCGATATCGATGTCGCGAGGCATGTCGTGCCCTATACGTACGTTGAGGGAGGAAACGTACGTAGTCCCACCTGGGGCGGCCGTCCTCTCGGCGTGATCCTGGAGGGCAGGGGCTCCACCGTTCCTCAGGGAGACGGACACCACGCGAGCTGTCCTTACAACCATCCCAACTTCCCCGATGGTTTCCTCAGGACCAGCGTGCGCCAACTCTCCTGGTTCGCTCGGGCCTACCTGAACGGCGGCATGCTCGACGGGCGACGCATCTTGGAAGAGAGCACGGTCGAAGCCATGCTCCAGACCCAGCGCGCGGAAGAGTCGCGGAAACAGGGCCTCACCTGGTACTCCAGTTCGCTAGTTCGGGGCTTGGAGGTCTGGGGACACGGCGGGAGTGACCCCGGGATCAACACGGACATCCGCTTGGTTCCGGAGGAGAGAATCGCGGCGATCGTCTTCATCAACACGTGGGGAGGGAATCCAGCACAAATCACCCAACACCTGCTTGATGAGGCCCCGAACTTCTAGCTGGCATTCCCGGCCTCACGGGACCAGATTGCCAATGCGATGATCGTTCCGGTTTCCGGGAGGTAGCTATGAAGATCGAGGAGATCCTTCGCGAAAAGGGCCACGACGTCGTCACGATAACCGAGACCCGAAGTGTGCTCGCCGCCGCCCAGGCTCTGGTGGACCACAATATCGGCGGACTGCTGGTCACCGAGGGCGAACTTCTGACGGGCATCCTGACCGAGCGTGACATCTTGCGGGTCACCGCCCGATCTCCAGGTGAGCTCGACTCGATCGAGGTCGGAGCCGTGATGACGCGGGAGTTGATCACGGCCACGCCCCAAGATGAGCTCATCGAGATGATGGACGTGATGACCCAGAACAGGATTCGCCACCTTCCGGTTCTGGAAGGAGATCGACTCATCGGGATCATCTCCATCGGCGACCTGGTGAACGCCTGCCGGGTGGTCGCGGAGCAGGAGAACTCCCAACTTCGGCAGTACATCCAGGGAGCTGGCTGAGCTGCGAAGCGGCGGAAGGTCTTGTCCGCTCGGGGTGTTCTCGCTCTTTCTGGCGGGTTGTGCGACCGCCGGGCCGGGGCCGGGCACCTTCGAGGAGATAAACTGTGCGTGGCGGGTGTGTATCACCTCCCTCACCACGACGTCGGGTAAAGCCTACCGGGCCGTCAATGAGGAACCGGTTCCCGCCACGATCGTGCTGACGTTCCGGTCTCCGGGAAACCTGCGCCCCGGGGCGCATCTTCCGATCGAGCGTGTCATTCCCCCGGAATCGAGCGGAATTCTGGTCCGGCTGAGCTCGATCGTTCAGAACCAGTCGATCCGGGCCAGGGTCACCATCGCGATCGACCTCGGCTCGAGCACCACCGCGCCGGACGCCGATCACCTCTACGCGGTACCGTTCGGTGGTGACGCTCGACGTGAGCTGATTCAAGGCTTCGACGGAGCCGAATCGCACTCGGCCAGCATGCGCTACTCCCTGGACTTCGCGATGCCGGTAGGCACGGAGGTCCTCGCGGCTCGAGCAGGAACCGTGCTCTACCTCCAAGACGGCTTTACGGAGGGCCGGGCGCACCCGGACCTTCTGGAGCAGGCCAACCTCGTAGTGGTGGCGCACAGCGACGGAACGATGGCTTCTTATGGCCACCTCACGGCCGGAATTCCCGTGTCGGTCGGTGACGTGGTGGACGAAGGGGATGTGTTGGGCTTGAGCGGGGCCACCGGATTCGTAGGCCAACCGCATCTCCATTTTCACGTGGGCCTACGGATGCTGGGCTCCCCGGGCCGTACGATTCCGGTTGAATTGAGAGGCCGGGGCGGTAGCACCCTCGATCTCGCCGTGGGATCCTGGATCGAGCCGGCTCGCCCGAATTCGGGATAGACTCGTAGCATACACGACACAGGAGGCGACATGACGAGAACATCTGGTAGATTTTGGTTGGGCTTGGTATTAGCGGCGTTTGCTCCGACCTTCGCGGTGGACGCCCAGGAGCCCACTTCAGCCCAGGGCTTGGCTGCTGATCTAGTAGGGTCCTGGACCCTCGAATCTTGGACCCTCGCGAACGGTAGCCCCCGGTGCTCGGAGGAGGAGGGCCGTGTCTCCGGTCTGCTCGTCTATACGAGCGACGGGCATATGTCCGTTCAGCTCGGCTGTTCGGAGATCGACGTGGGGGATCTTTCCGGCCTCAGCCCGCAGCAGGTGGTGGCCCGGCTTTCCAGGCGACACTTCACCTATTACGGCCCCTACACGGTGGACGCGGCTGCTCAGGCGGTGACCCACCACGTAGAAGGGAGCTCGTCAGAAGGCTTCGTGGGTAGCGATCAGGTGCGTCCATTCGTTTTAGAGGGACGCGAGCGTTTCGTGCTCTCGCCCGAAGGGAGCGACCAGCGACTGGTCTGGCTGCGGAACCGCTGAGGAGGACTCCGCTTGAGTGCCCTGGAGAAACTAGCCGAGTGTGCGGGCGGATGGACGGGGACCAATCGCCTCAGTGATCCAAGCATGAATGTCTCGGACGACTCTCCATCCACGGCAGAGTTGACCCCTCTCTTGGGCGGGAAGTTCATTCGCCTGGATTACACGTGGGCCTATGAGGGCGCCGCGCAGGAGGGGTCGTTGCTCATCGGATACGAATCGGCTCCAGCGATCGTCACGGCTCATTGGGTGGATACCTGGCATATGGGTGAAGCCGTGATGTCTTGCAAAGGGACCGCCGAGGACGACGGCTCCGTGGTGGTGCTCGGGAGCTATGCCGTCCCTCCCGGCCCGGATTGGGGCTGGCGAATCGTTCTCCAGCCCGTCGATGGTACGACCCTTCGCCTCGTCATGTACAACATCACCCCCGATGGGGAAGAGGAGTTGGCCGTGGAGGCCGACTACCGGCGAGCAGAGGACTGAATCGACCAGTGGCCGCCCCCAGGTGCGCCGTTTCACGGGGGCATCCTGGCGGGCGGTACGCAGGGCGCTCTCGCCTCCCTTTTTTGAGTGGTTCGCCGCGTGCATGTCGAAAGGTTTCGATGCAGATTTTTGAACTCCTCGGGACGGGCCGGTTGTAACGTAAAATAGGGCCGAGAGCCGAGGCCGGATCCTCCCCTGCTCCTTCGTGCCCACGATCGACGGGATTTTTTGTGGTCCAGGGGCAGGACGGTGGCGGTTGAATAACAAGTTAGGTGTGGCCCTTTTAGCACTCGCGCTGGCGGTAGGCTGGACGTTTACCTCGCGCGAGGAAGCTCCTATCACCGCGGGCACTTTTTTGGTCTACGACAACGCGGGAACGCAGATGCTACTGACGTTTTCGCCCGCGGACGGCGGCCGATTCGCCGCCAACCTCTCGTACCTGGACCAGTACGGTAAATACCCAACGGCCCAGCCGAGGTCTACCCCGAACGACGTCGTGGATTCCCGCATGCGAACCGCCAATGGTCTCGTCTACGAAATTGGGCCGCTTGGACCGCTGTGGGTTCCACCGAACGAAGTACGCGAGGGCGGGAGCGCACACGGTACGCGAGTCACTGAGGTTCGACGGTGGGAAAATTGGGAGGTAGGGGTGGTGACAGCCAGCGTCGGGCTCGGCGGAGCGCTACGTGGCGAGTGGTATTACGACACGCGTACAGGCTTCCTCGTCGGAGGCATGAAGAGCACGGCGCTTTCGCTCCCCGGCGAAGGGCAGGTGTTCACCCTCACGGACAGCAACCTCCCCGATCTCGGATTCCGTTAGGCGAATAGTCCACCGGCGGGCCACCTCGATCAGAAGGACCCGGCCGACAGGCCAAGAGTCCGGGTCCAAAGTGACGCCCGTTCTTACTCGACCGTCAGAGGATCGACCGACTGGCGGACCTCTACCCGCATCCTGGACCCGAAGAGGCCCCCGGCGATGTCCACCTCATTGAAACGGAAGACTCGGATACGCTGATTCTCCCCCGCCGGGTTCGACCAGCCGGGAATGATCACCGCGCCGGTGTCAGGCAACAGGAAAGGCCCGAAATCCCTACTCTCGACCTCAGCGCTTCTGGCTTGTGAGGGCACGTCCCAACGCACTATCAACGGCTGGCCCGCATCCACCTTCGAGTCCGCAGCGGGCTCGGTGATCATGTGGATTCCCGGTCCGCCCAACACTACACCCTCCACCCCGTTCGAACCGCTCACGATCCTCAGCGTAAAGTCACCCTCATGGAAGGCGCTCCTGCGCGCTACGTAGTTGCCCAAGGCTGAGGGGTCCAGGAGCGTCACCTCTCCGAATCCGGCGTTGGAGATCGTGACGGTGGCCCCCGTCACCGGATTGCCCATCCCGTCCCGTACCCGGACCGAGAACTCGGTGACGAACCCACCGGCCTCGTCGAAGGCATCGACGTCCGCCCGAATATCGAGTGTGCCGGTCCCGGTTCCGGGGTTATTCCGGTCGATCGCGGGGTCGGTCAGGCCGTCTCCGGACGCCGCGATAAGGACCACGGCGCTCAGACCCACAAAAGCAAGCATCTTTACTCTCATCACTTCGAATTCCCTGTTCACAATTCCAAAAAAGACGTCCTGGCACAAATGCCCCATTAACAACTGCAACAATCGCGCCAAAAAACCTGCGCGGGTGGCCGACGTCTCTTTTTTTGCCGCTGCTGGTGCTGCTGAGGTGCGGGACGGATCTAGTGTGAATTCGCCGATTCGAGATGCTGCCGAGGCTCTGCGGCCCCAAGTCGCTCCCTGAACAGGGCCTCCGCCTGGACTTCCGCCGCCCCTTCACGCGAGGACCGCGTCAGGAATGAAACGGCCGGGACGGTGATCAGCGGGATGACCGTCGTTATGTACGAGGGATCGAGACCGACCCCCTCCCTGGTCAGGAGGAAAACCCAGATTTCACGTAGGGGAGTGGATCCGGGCGGTGCCTGGAGCTCGCTCCAGAGGGCCCACTTGATCAGTAGGAACCACACGCCGCCACCCACGTACCCGAGGAGCATGCCCCAAAAGGCCCCCTGCTCGGTCGTGGGACGCCAATAAAGGGTATACGCGACGGAGATCGCAGGTGGAACCACCATGGCGAAGCCGAAGAGGAGCAAGTCCAGGATCGACATGTCCGTTCGCGTCGCGAGCCACCATGCCACCAGGGCGGCGAGCACCGCGTAACACACCGTGACCACACGATAGGTCTTGAGCCGACGCTCCGAGGAAAACGAGGCGCTGGACGGCATCCAGTCGCGCACGAGCATGGTCGCGCTGGCGAGAAGGATCGGCCCTCCGGAAGAGATCACAGCCGCCAGCACGGCGGCGATCGCGACGCCACCCATCACGGGACTGATCTCCGAGGCGATCCTCGTGATGTTGTCGTATCCGGCCAGTCCCGCGTCCAGCCCATAGCGGGCGACGGCCAAAATGCCGATGACACCTGCGAAAACGGGCATGAGCGCGGCGATCATCCCGCCTACGATAAACGCAGGTGCGAGGCTCCGTTCGCTTCGCGTAGCCGTCGAAAAATTCGCATAAACCGAGGCCGCCGGGGAGTGGATCGCGGCGGCAAACAGCATGCCGAAGATGGGTAGCCATCCGGCACCGGCAAACCCCCACCAAGCCGCAGGTGAGCGGTCGGGCGAAGAGGCGAGTCTGGCGTTGACCTGAAGCGTCACCGCATCCCATCCACCCATCTCCCGGACACCCAGGATGCCCACCGCGAGTAGCGAGACGAGGATCACGACCGTGTGGATGACGTTGGTCACCGCCGTCGCCCAGATCCCACCGAGCGATACGTAGACGGAAAAGACCGCCGCGGCGATGAGTACGCCCTGGAGCATGGTCAGCGGTGTGAGCGAACTGAGAATCACGCCGATCACATAGGGTTCGATCACGTTGATGATGGCGTTTTCGGTCTGGACGCAGAAGCTCGTGAGCCACTGGCAACGCCTCGACCCGAAGCGGACGGCGAAGAGCTCCGCCACGGTCTGAAGCCCCAACCTCCGGTAGTAGACCGCGAAAAAAAGACCGACGAACGCCATGGCAACAAAGGTGCTGATCCCGTACCACCACATGTTCCAGACGCCACCGTTGATCACGGCGCCGGCGACGCCGTACGTGCCCGCGCCCCCGATGCGGCTTCCCGCCAGAGCGAAGGCCACGAGGGCGCCCGACATGCCCCCGCCCGCGACGGCCCATTCGGCGGAGCCCTTGGTCCTCCGCACCATGAAAGCCCCCACGGCCGTCACTCCGCCGAGGTAGAGTACGATGGTCGCTACTGCGACGTAATCCAAAGGAGCCCCCCCCTACTGCTCGCGGAAGCTGGGCATTCAGCTCAAACGTTGAAGCGCACGTGCATGATCTCCCCGTCGGATACGACGTAGTCCTTCCCTTCGACCTGTAGCCGCCCCGCCTCCTTCACGGCCTGCTCGGAACCCAACTCGATGAAGGTCGCATAGGGAATCACTTCCGCCCGGATGAAGCCCCGCTCGAGATCGGAGTGAATGCGCCCCGCGGCCTGGCGTGCTCGCGTGCCGCGCCGGACCGTCCAGGCACGCACCTCGTCCTCTCCGACCGTAAAAAAAGAAATGAGGTCGAGAAGGCCGTACGCCGTTCGGATGAAGCGCGCCAGGGCCGGCTCACTGAGGCCTAGGTCCTCGAGGAACGCGGCCTGCTCCTCCGGATCGAGCCCCGCAATATCGGCCTCTACGCTCGCCGACAACACCATTCCGGCTGCATTCAGCTCCTCGAGCCGGGCAGCGATTCCCTCCGGCAGGGGCTCCGCGGCCCCGGTCTCGTTGCGATTGAGGGCCACGAGAAGGGGTCGGTCCGTGAGCAGGCCATATCCCCTCAGGTAGCTGCGATTAAGCTCCTCTCGGGTGAGCATCCTCAGGGGGCGCTCCGCCTCCAGCGTGGCCTTCATCACCTCGAACGCCGCCACCTCCTGCGCTTCGGCCCGCTCCTTCTTCGCCCGCTCGAGCCTCCGCTCGACGATTTCGAGATCAGCGAGCACACACTCCAGGTGGAAAACCTCGAGATCACCCGCGGGGTCCGGGTCACCCTCGATCGCCGGATTCAGGAAATCACGCAGGACCAGACAGAGCGCCTCCTGGTCGCGAACCTGCTGAAGCCCTTTAGGAGAAAGCCCCTTCTTCTCGGCTCCATGCTCGCCTGGAATGTCACAAAAGATCATCTCGGCATAGGTCGTCTTCTTCGGAGAAAAAACGGCGGACAGCTTATCGATGCGTTCATCCGGAACTCGTACGATGCCCAGTCGCATTTCCCCACCGAAACCCACCGGCACGTCCATTCCGGTCATCGCGTTGAAGACGGTCGTCTTGCCTGAGCCCGCGAATCCAACCAGTCCTATTTTCATTCCCTCTCCGTGGAATCGAGGCCAACACGCTCGTGGGTCCGCGCCTGTTTCGAGCCGGCCACAGTATAGCACAAGCGGGTGGGGAGGCTTGACAGCGACCAGCTCCCACCTCTATCTAAGTTCTAGCCCTGTCTCCGCAGGAGACCTTCTCAAAGCGACGCACGCAGAGACCATGTCCAGAAACCTCTCTTCTCTTGGAATCTTTCGACTTACGGAGCTCACTCCATTCGGGAGAGGGAATCGGTCTCTGGAAATCGGCACCGCCTGACGGAACGAGACTGACACGCGGCAACGCGCGGGCCCTCTCAGCAACGAGGGGCCCGTTTTTATTGGATATAGGACTCGGAGCAGGATAGGCGAAATCATGTCCAAAATCACAATTTTCGATACCACGCTGAGGGATGGCGAACAGTCGCCCGGGGCCACGATGTCCACGGCCGAAAAGCTCAGGTTGGCGCACCAGCTCGACAAGCTTGGCGTGGACGTAATCGAGGCAGGCTTTCCCGTGGCCTCCGACGACGACTTCGAGGGCGTGCGCTCCATCGTAAAGGAGATCCGGCGCCCGGTGATCGCAGCGCTTGCGCGAGCACACCCGTTGGACGTCGACCGCGCCGGCGCGGCCGTCGAGGCGGCGGACAAGCCCAGAATCCACGTCTTTCTGGCCACCTCCGATATCCACCTCAAACACAAGCTCGAGATCGGGCGCGAAGAATGCCTCGAGCGAGTGGTCGAGGGCGTCGAACGAGCGAAGAAACTGGTGGACGACGTGGAATTCAGCCCCGAGGACGCCACCCGCACCGACGTGGCATTCCTCTGTCAGGTGGTGCAGGTTGCCGTCGAAGCCGGGGCCACGACCATCAACATCCCCGACACGGTCGGATACACGCTCCCGACCGAATATCGGGCCTTGATCGAGACCCTGTTCCGCGATGTCGAGGGGCTGGAGCACACCGTAGTCAGTGTGCACTGTCACGACGATCTCGGCGTCGCGGTGGCCAACTCGCTGGCCGCGCTGGAAGCAGGCGCTCGACAAGTCGAATGTACGATCAACGGAATCGGTGAACGCGCCGGTAACGCCTCTCTCGAGGAGGTCGTCATGGCGCTCAGGATCCGGAAGGACCTGACCCGGCACCACACGGACATCAACACGACCGAGCTCTACAAGGCCAGCCAATTGCTGTCCCACATCACCGGCATCTACCCGCAGCCCAACAAGGCGATCGTGGGCCGCAACGCTTTTGCCCACGAAGCCGGCATCCACCAGCACGGCATGCTGAAGGAGCGCATGACCTACGAGATCATGACTCCGGAACTGGTAGGCGCTCCCGGCACACAATTGGTCTTGGGAAAACACTCCGGACGGCACGGCCTGCGCAACCGCTACAAGGAGCTCGGCTACGACCTGAGTGATGAGGAGCTCGATCAGGCCTACAAGCTGTTCACGCTCGTCGCGGACCAGAAGAAGTCGATCCTCGACGAAGACCTCCTGGTCATACTGCATCACGGAGCCATGAAGGACGCCCCCGAGTCGTTCCGGCTGGTCGAGCTGGACGTGAACTGCGGAGGCAAGTGGTCCACCGCACGCGTCAAGGTGTCGCACCACGACGAACCCCCGAGGGAGGCGTCCGCAAAAGGCGACGGTCCCATCGCCGCGGCGTTCTCGGCCATCGACGAACTGATCGAGGGCACGGTCGAGATCATCGACTTCGAGATCGTGGCGGCCACGCCGGGCCGGGACGCGATTGGAGAGGTGAACCTTCACGCCCGCATCGGCGGACGGACGTTCGCCGGGCGGGGCGCCTCCACCGACGTCGTGCACGCCGCCGCCCGCGCCTACGTCAACGCGATCAACAAGGCCGAGCTGGCCAAGGCCCTCGAGGGGGTGAAGATGGAGAAGGAAAGCTCGCTGGGAGGCCCAACTTGAAGTGGCGGATCGCCGTACTCGGTGGAGACGGGGTCGGTCCCGAGGTCATGGAGGCGTCTCTCGAGGTGCTGCGAGCGACGGCGGAGCGCTACGACCACGAGCTCGACGCAGACGTCCAGGATGTGGGGTTCGCCGCATACGAGCGGACTGGGCACCCCCTGCCGGAGGAGACCTTGGCCGCTTGCCGCAGCGCCGACGCCGTGCTTCTCGGGGCCGTCGGGGATCCGCGCTCCGATGGGATTCCGGTCGAGTTGCGTCCGGAGGCCGCGCTCCTGGCCCTTCGCAAGGAAATGGGTTGCTACGCCAATCTCCGCCCGGTTCGGCTCCTGCCCGCCCTGGCTTCGGCCTCGCCGCTACGCCCCGAAGTCGTGGAGGGCACCGACCTCGTGATCGTCCGCGAGTTGGCCGGCGGACTCTATTACAGTGAGCCGCGTGGTCCCCTGGACGACGGGCGGGCCGCTGTGGACACCATGAAGTACCATCAGG
>JADFMD010000082.1 GCA_022564055.1 Gemmatimonadota bacterium | reverse complement strand
GGGTTGGCCGTTGGCCTGAACACCTTCAGTAGTGGACTCGGGACGGTGGTGGCCCAGGGGTTAGGGCTGGATTTCTTGGATTACCTCTCCATCACCCAGCGGGATCTGGGGTCCCGGGCGTCGCTCGGTGCGAACAACGTCCGCGGGGCTCTGGGCATGACCGTGGTCGAGACCGGTTTGTACGTGGCCGACGATATGTTCCTGACGCTGATTTTCCGGCCCGTGTCGACCGAGGGATCCCTGATCCAAAGCTCCGGAATCCGGTTCGAATGGGTGGCGTCCCGAGGGTACACGTTACAAACCTACTTCGAGGACCAGTTTCTGAGGAGTCGAGCCGTGGGCTTCGGCGATTTCGGCATAAAGACCAAGAAGGGACTGGGACTCTCGATCTTCCGGGACTGGGCCTACTGATTTAGGGGGGCGTTGCCCTCCCCTTTGAAGCCAGAACCCGTTCTTGATATTCTACAGGGCTATGGCCCAAGAATTTCTTGTCGTGCGCGGCGCTCGGGAGCACAACCTCCGGAACATCGACGTCAAGCTCCCCCGGGAAGCGTTGATCGTGATTACGGGACTGTCCGGTTCCGGCAAGTCTTCCCTGGCCTTCGACACGATCTACGCGGAGGGCCAACGCCGTTACGTGGAATCCCTCTCGGCATACGCCCGCCAGTTCCTGGGGCTCATGGAGAAGCCCGACGTAGACTCGATCGAGGGCCTCTCTCCGGCCATCGCCATCGAACAGAAAACGGTGAGCCGAAACCCGCGGTCGACGGTAGGGACGGTCACCGAGGTCTACGACTATCTACGGCTTCTCTGGGCTCGCGTCGGCGTCCCACACTGCACCGAGTGCGGCAGGCCCGTTCTTCGGCAGTCGCCGTCCCAGATCGTGGAGCGGCTGCTGCTTCTGGAGGAAGGGGCCAAGATCCAGGTGCTGGCGCCCCTGGTTCGAGGGAGGAAGGGCGAATTTCGCGATCTTTTCGAGAAGGCTCGCAAGGAAGGATTCGTGCGGGCCGTCGTCGACGGAGAGATGATCGATCTTTCGGCCCCGCCCGCGCTCAACCGATATGAAAACCACGACATCGCGATCGTCGTGGATCGCCTGGTCCTTCGATCCGAGGATCGGGAGCGACTGGCCGACTCCGTGGAAACGGCGCTTCGCGCCGCTGAGGGCACGGTGGAGGTCGTGGAGGGGAAGGGTCGTTCCCGCGTGTCCCATCTCTTCAGCGAGTTCTACGCTTGCGCCCACTGCGGGACCAGCCTACCGGAGATCGAGCCGCGCCAGTTCTCCTTCAACTCGCCTTACGGCGCTTGCCAGGAGTGCGGTGGGCTAGGGACCAGCAAACACGTCAATCCGGACCTGCTTCTGGCGGATGAGAGCATCTCCCTCCTCGAAGGCGTGGTGCTGCCGTGGGGCGAGCCGTCGGGACACCTTCGCACTTCGGTGATCGCGGGCCTGGCGGAGGCCTACGAGTTCGACCCAGGTAGCCCTTGGAGCCAACTCCCCGAGGAGGCGCGCCACGCCATAATGTACGGATCGGGCAAGATGAAGATCCGGTTCCCCTACCGCGCCGGGTCCGGAAGAGCTCAAGGCCACTATGAGGACCATTGGGACGGCGTGATCGATAACGTGGAGCGCCGGTATCAGGAGACCAAATCCGATACGGTACGCACCCAGCTTCACGATTACATGTCCACGCAAACCTGCACTGCGTGTGGCGGGAGCCGTTTGCGGGCGGAGTCCTTGGCCGTGACCATCGCGGGGCGATCCCTGGGCGACGTGGTCGAGCTTTCCATCGGCGAGGCACTCGAGTTCTTCAGGAGCCTTCCCGTAAACGAGCCGATAGGCTCCGGTGTCGACCGTCATACCATGCACGGAGAGATCGCGACTCCCATCCTGAAGGAGATTCGGGAGAGGCTCGGCTTTCTGAACGATGTGGGCTTGAACTATCTGACACTCGGCCGTGCTGCAGACTCCCTCTCCGGCGGTGAGTCCCAGCGGATTCGCCTGGCCACCCAGATCGGGAGCCGTCTGGTGGGCGTGCTCTACATCCTGGACGAGCCCTCCGTGGGGCTTCATCAGAAGGACAACCAGCGTCTTCTGAAGACCCTCAAGGCGCTTCGGGACATGGGTAACACCGTGATCGTGGTCGAACACGACGAGGAGACGATCAGGGTGGCCGACCACATCGTGGACCTCGGACCCGGAGCGGGACGTGCGGGTGGAGAAGTCGTGGTGCAGGGGACGTTGGCCGATGTGCTTGCCGAAGAGGCATCCCTCACGGGGGCGTATTTGGTGGGTCGCCGACGGATTCCGATTCCGGATCGGCGCAGGGAGAGGAATGGGGATCACGCACTCCATCTGCGAGGCGCGAGCGAGCACAATTTATGTGATCTCGACGTGGCCATCCCGCTCGGCTGCTTCGTCGCCGTGACGGGCGTGAGTGGATCGGGAAAGTCCACGCTCATCAACCAGACGCTCTATCGGGCGTTGGCCCGTCACTTGTACCGGAGTAAGGTGGTCCCGGGGCGCCACGAGGGGCTCGACGGAATCGAATTGATCGACAAGGTGATCGAGGTCGACCAGTCACCGATCGGACGCACACCCCGGTCCAACCCCGCCACCTACACGGGCCTGTTCACACCGATCAGGGAGCTGTTCTCCAGCCTGCCCGAGTCCCAGATGAGGGGGTACGGACCCGGTCGTTTTTCCTTCAACGTGAAGGGGGGACGCTGCGAGGCTTGCCAGGGGGACGGCCTCGTGAAGATCGAGATGCATTTTCTCCCCGACGTCTATGTGCCTTGCGACGTATGCCGGGCAAGGCGCTATAACCGGGAAACTCTGGACGTGTTCTACAAGGGGAAGAACATCGCCGACGTGCTGGACATGACGGTCGACGAGGCCCTCGGTTTCTTTGAGGCGGTGCCCCGGCTCCGGGCCAAGCTCGAGACCCTCTCGGACGTGGGACTGGGGTACATTCACCTCGGGCAGTCGGCCACGACGCTTTCGGGTGGGGAGGCCCAACGCGTGAAGTTATCCAGCGAGCTGTCGAAGCGGGCCACCGGGAGCACGCTCTACATTCTCGACGAGCCGACGACCGGTCTGCACTTCGAAGACATCCGGGTCCTGTTGGAGGTGCTCCACAGGCTCGTGGAAAAGGGCAATACGGTGCTGGTGATCGAGCACAATCTCGAGGTCATCAAGACGGCGGACTGGATCATCGACCTCGGTCCTGAGGGAGGCGGGGCCGGCGGTCGGATCGTGGCCGAAGGCACCCCCGAGATGATTGCCCAGAACCCAGGTTCCCACACCGGTCGATACCTCGGACCCATTTTGCGCATGGCCGCAAAGGCCCAGGAAATGAGATCGTAAGACGTGGAGTCGCGGCGGGCCGGGCGTTGATGTTAGAATTAGGACCACATCGTGAGGATTTCGGTATGCGTTTTGGACGGCGCGGAAACCGGGTCCCTTCGTTGTTCGTAAGGAAGGAGCCCGCTGGGTTCGGGTTTTTCGTTGAATTGTCTGGCCGCGGCCGCAAGAACGGGCCGCACAGCGTACGGAGTGGATCATGGTAACTCGAGAGGATCTCGAGAGCTTCCTCATTCGGATGGATATGGACTGGAGTGAGGTGGACGAGGGGATGTTTCTGATGCAGAGTCCGAGCGGAGGTGTGGTGGTCCACTTGTCCGATCCGGTGCTGCTGGTGCGCCTGAAGGTAATGGACCTTCCGAACGGTGAAGCGGACCTGGCGGAGCTCTACAGGACCCTGCTCGAGTTGAACGCCACCGACATCGTGCACGGAGCGTACGGCATCGAAGACGGAGAGTTGATTCTGACCGACACCCTGGAACTGCAAAATCTGGATTTCGAAGAGCTCCAGGCGTCGGTAGAGAGCCTTCAGTTTGCGGCCTCCAGTCACCTCGGGCGAATCAAGGATCTCGCCGGGGCGGACGACGGTCGTACGGAAGGAGAGGACGGAGGCGAATGAGCATCTTTTCCAAGCTGTCAACGGTCATCAAGTCGAATATCAACGATCTCATCTCCCGGGCGGAAAACCCGGAGAAGATGCTGAATCAGATCATTCTGGACATGCGGGATCAGCTCGCGAAGGCCAAGCGGGAGGTGGCGGCCGCGATCGCGGATGAACGGAAGCTCCGGGCCTCGCTCGACTCGGAGGTCAAACAGATGCGTCAGTGGGAGCACCGCGCCATGCTGGCCGTCAAAGAGGGTAGGGACGACCTCGCCAAGCAGGCCCTGCTCAGGCAGCAGGAGCACGCTGAGCGGGCCGGCTCCCTCGACGGAACCTGGAAATCCCAGGCCGCGGAGACGGAAAAGCTGAAGAACTCCCTTCGGCAGTTGAATGACAAGATTGAAGAGGCCAAGCGGAAGAGGAATCTTCTCGTGGCGAAGCAGCGTCGGGCTCAAGCCCAACGCCGGATCCACGAAACCATGTCGGGACTCTCCAACACGTCGGCGTTCGAGGCGTTTAATCGGATGGCCGAAAAGATCGAAGAACAGGAGCGCGAGAGCTTGGCCCACCAGGAGGTTACGGAGGCGCTCGGCCCGGGCACGCTAGAAGAAGACTTCAAGGCGCTGGAGAGCGGTACCGAGGGGGGTGACGTCGAGGAACGTCTGCTGGCGTTGAAACAGGAGATGGGTTTGATCGCGGCGCCCGATGTCGAGAAACCGAAACAACTCGAGTCGGGTGACGACGACGATGACGACGCTGCTGCGTCGGCCGGCGCTGCTGAAGGGTCGGATGGCCAAACCAAAGCTGCCGCGTCGGCCAAGTCACCGGAGCCGGAGGAGCCGGTCATTCATGAGGCCCAGCTCATCGAAGAGTTCGACAAGCTGGAGAAGAGCGACTAGACGACTAGAGGCTGGGAGCCCGGCCGAGGGCGGCTCGAGCTCGAACGTGGGTGACTCGATCGCGCGTGATTAGAACGCGATCGAGAAGGACACCGAAAATACGGGGTAATACTGGAGAAGGGTCGGCATGGCCTGCTCGATGTCGCTCTCTTTCTGCTCGACCCCGGCCACGTATGCCGGCCCCGCGGGGGCGGGAGCTTCGGCGAGCGGGCCCTGCGCAGTCAGATCTACCGTGGGCTGCGTGCCAAATCCGACGCCCGCATCGAAATTGATACTGATCCTTTGCCCCAGCGCGTTGCCGACCCCGACTCCGACGTACGGCTGAAACCTCTTCAGGGAGAAGGTTCCGAGCAGGAGGTCGTCGGGTCCTCCCGTAACCAGCAATCCACCGAAATCCACCTCGACCCCATCGAACGTCCCCACCACATCCAAATTCCCATCATTGGTGATGAGTAATCCACCCACGCTGAGGTGGAGTGCCCCAAGCGCGTACAAGTCCAACGTGGTGAGCAGGAACGAGGGGATGTCGAGCGCAAAGTCGATGCCTTCGATAGTGCGCGTGGTCATACCGGGAATGACTCCGAACATGGACCGGAGGTTGATTCTGGGTACGATACCGATGACCACTCCGCCGCCCACCCCAGTAGTACCGATCTGTCCGGCGATGGCGATTCTCTGGGCCTGGACTGGTGCGGCCTTGAGGAGGGGTACGGACACAAGAACAACAAGCGCCAAAAGGGCGCGGGAAAATTTTACCATACTTGGGGATCGCTCGGAATGGTCACCAACCTCAGCAGGGGGGCCATAATACGGACCAGGACGATCGAATTCTGGTCCACCACAAGAAAACATTCCTCGAGGTCTTTGCAAACCCCGGGCACTGGCGGAGCCGAGGCGGGAGCCCGACTTTTCCCAAGTAGCGAGAGTCTTCCCAAAACCTCAGGAAACGATGAGCACGGTCTACCTGAACGGCCGGTACCTACCCAAGGATGGCGCGACCATTTCGGTGGAGGACCGGGGGTTTCTGTTATCGGACGGCATTTACGAGGTGACGCCCGCTTATAGGGGGCGTCTCTTCCGTATGGAGCACCATATGCGGCGGCTCCAACACGGTCTCGATACCCTCCGTATTGAATTCGATCCGGCAGCGATGCCCGAGATGCACACACGCCTGATCGCCGAGAACGCCCTCGATACGGAAGAGGTCGCGATCGTCTATCTGCAGATCACCCGGGGTGTCGCGCCGCGAACCCACCACTTTCCGCCGGCGGGGACTCAGCCCACGGTGTATGCCTTCGCCCAAGCGTTCCACCGCCCGGAAATGGCCCGCTGGGAGCAGGGCTACGAGGCCATCACGGTACCCGACGAACGGTGGGCGCGGGTCGACATCAAGTCGATCGGGCTCTTGCCAAACGTGTTGGCCCAACAAGCGGCCGTGGAAGCGGGGGTGGCAGACGCCCTTCTGGTAAGGGAAGACGTGGCGCTCGAGGGGTCCCACAACAACCTCTTCGCAGTCCTCGATGGCGTGGTGACCACGCACCCTGCCACACAGCGGATCCTGCACGGTATCGCTCGTGAATACGTGATGGAGCTGGCCGGAGCGCAGGGCCTCCCCGTAGAGGAGAGACCCATTCTTCTGGAGGAGATACGAGGGGCGGAGGAAATTTTCTTTACCGGTACCACGACGGAGATACGGCCCACGGTGCGGCTCGACGGTGAGCCGGTCGGGGAAGGGAAGGTGGGGCCGGTTGCGAAGGCCCTTTACGAGGCTTTCAAGGAGGGGACTCGGGCGTAGCTCGGAGCTTCTTCGCGCCAGAGCTCACGGATAGATCAAATACCGCTCCCGGACCCGCTTGAAGGCCTCCAATTCGTCCCGCCATCCACGCCCGATCTCCTCGAGGCCTGCTCCCGCGTCGATGGCCAGCCGCAGACGGTCGGTCCCCGCGAGGCGATCGAAGTGGGCCCGGCGCCATCCCCACCGGGTGCCGGACATCCGGCGGGTTTCCACCAGGAGTGCGACGGCCGCGTGGGTGGGGTCGTACTCCGGCGATGTGGCTACCAGACGGACCCCCTCCACCTGCACTCCGTCGAACTTCCCATCGGAGGGTGCTCGGGGGACGAACGTGACCGGCTCGAAGCGAACCCCGGGCAGCTCGTACCCGTTCATGGCTTCGGCGAGGGCCTCGCCGTCCAACCAGGGCGCACCGATCTGCTGGAAGGGCGCCTCCGTGCCTCTAGCCACCGAAAGAGCGGTGCCCTCGAAGAGGCATGTTCCGGGGTAGTGCGTGGCGCTCTCGATGTTGGGCATGTTGGGGGACGGTTGGACCCACGGCAGGCCTGTCTCGACGAATGGGATGTCCCGACGCCATCCGTCCACAGGGACGACGTGGAGGACCCCTCCGATTCCGAATTCGCCCTGGTAATATCGAGCCAGCTCCCCGGACGTCATGCCGTGGCGCATGGCCATGGGATACCTACCCACGAAGGTGGCGAACGCAGGATCGAGGACGTTGCCCTGCACGGCACCACCGATCGGATTCGGGCGGTCGAGAATGACCACGGCGATGCCCTGTTGGGCCGCCGCCTCCATAGCGAGCGTCATCGTGGAAGCGTACGTCCAGTAGCGCGCGCCAATGTCCTGGAGGTCCACCAAAAGGACCTCGATTCCGTCGAGCATCTCCGGCGTTGGACTACGCTCGGCGCCGTACAAGGAATGGATCGGTATTCCCGTCTCGATGTCGACGGCGTCCTCGACCGTTTCTCCCGGTGCCGCCGTGCCGCGGATACCGTGCTCAGGTGCGAAGAGAGCCACGAGCTCCACGGACGGGTGCTCATGGAGGCGGTCGATCGTGGGGCGGCCCGAGGTGTCCACCCCCGTTTGATTGGTGATCAACCCGACTCTGAATCCGGCCACCAGATGCAGCGAGTCCTCCAGGAGGACCTCGATCCCCGGTCGAATGGGGTCGAACCCCTGGCCATCCGCTCGGTATAACGAACGGTCCAGTTGCGCGTCAGGTCGGGCGCAAGCGAGGATGAGCAGGAAGAAACAGGATTGTGGCACCCTCTGAAACTCCATAACTTGAACTCTGAGAGACACTTGGGCCGTTCTCCGTCCTGACGCAAAGGTCTTTGACCACACTCCATGACATTCCAGAGCATTCCCCGACTCCCAAACAGTAACCCTGCGGGAAGCTTCTGGATCCTGGCCCTCTTGTTTTCCGCGTGCTCCCAGCAGGGTCTCACGACCGCGTCGGTTCCTCCACCGGAGCCTCCGGCGGAGGTCGTCGAGGCGGAAGGCGGACCCTCGGCGGGCCTCCCACAAGAACCGGCACCCGAGCCCGTGGCCCCTGCGCAGGTCACCCCGGCACCCCGGACTCCTCCCCTCACCTGGGCGGAAAGAACGCTCGCCGGGATGACGCTCCGCGAAAAGGTCGGGCAGCTGATGATGCCCTTCGTGCTGGGCAATTTCGCACCCGAGGGCAGTGAGACCCACGACCGTATCGTAGACGTCATCGAGCAGGAGAACGTCGGGGGCCTGATCATGTCGGTGGGATCGCCGACCGAGGTGGCGGTCAAGCTCAACGACCTCCAGGATCACTCCAAGTATCCGCTGTTGGTGGCTGCGGACCTGGAAACGGGGGCCGGATTCCGCTTCAGAGGGGCCGTTCATATCCCGACGAACATCGCGTTGGGCGGGGCGACGACGTTCCCGTCGCTGATGGCGTTCGGCGCTACGGGCGATCCTCGGCATGCCTACCAAATGGGGAAAGTCACGGCGCTGGAGGCACGCGCCATGGGTGTCCACGTCCCGTTCGCTCCGGTCCTCGACGTCAACAACAACCCCGACAACCCGATCATCAACATTCGCTCGTTCGGCGAAGATCCCCAGGTGGTGGCGGATATGGGCGTGGCGTTGGTTCGTGGCCTTCAGGACTTTGGCGCCGTGGCTACCGGCAAGCATTTCCCGGGACACGGAGATACGGGGACCGA
Organism: Gemmatimonadota bacterium; assembly: GCA_022564055.1. Taxonomy (GTDB): domain Bacteria; phylum Gemmatimonadota; class Gemmatimonadetes; order Longimicrobiales; family Gaopeijiaceae; genus UBA822. The sequence continues at coordinate 3,963 of JADFMD010000082.1, read as the reverse complement.
CTCCCACCTGGAATTGCCCATAATCCAGGTCGGGCGTGAACGCCTCGATGCCGTGGAGTTGGTCCCCTTTCGCGCGGCCATCGAGGCCGGCGTCAAGGGCATCATGACGGCGCATATCGCCGTGCCGGCGATCAGCGGGGACACGATTCCGGCCACCGTCTCTCGTCGGGTTCTCACGGGCCTCCTACGGAACGAACTGGGTTTCGACGGGATCATCTTTACGGACGCGATGGACATGCTCGCGGTAAGCCGCCTCTTTCCCAGGGGCGAGGCCGCGGTACGCGCCGTCCTGGCGGGCGCGGATGTCATTCTCATGCCAAGCAACGTGAAGCGGGCCATCGACGCGATCGTCTCCGCGATCGACGCAGGGCGGTTGACCGAGGCCCGTATCGATGAATCGGTGGGCCGACTTCTCCGCCTCAAAGAGGAACTGGGTCTCGCCGAAGAGCGATCGGTACCCCTCGAGATGATTCCACGAGTGGTGGGGGTGCCGCTTCACATGGAGATGGCGCGTGAGGTAGCTGAGCGCTCGATCACACTCATCAAGAACCAGCGAAACCTGTTGCCTCTCCTGGGAACGCGCAGGGCCCGCGTGATGTCCGTGAGTTTCCGTAATCCCGGGGACGTTCTGTCGGGGAGGTATTTCGACTCTCGGCTGCGCGAGACCTACCCCCGGCTGGTGAGCAGATCGGTGGACGAGAGCACGAATTCCGAGGGGTATTCGGATCTCCTCCGTCGGGCGGGACGGTCCGATCTGGTGGTCGTGTCGGTCTATTCGAACTTCGCCGGCAGGGTCGACCTTCCCGACGCCACCGTGGATTTCGTGAACGAGCTCGCCAGACGGAGGGTCACACACGTCGTGATCTCGTTCGGAACTCCGTACTTGATCTCACTGTTTCCAGATGCTCGGGTGTATCTGTTGGCGTGGAGCTCGGCACAGGTCAGCCAGCAGGCGGCCGCGGATGCTCTGTTTGGGGACATCGCGATCACCGGCCGCAGCCCCACCGGCATGGCCCCCTTTTTTGCGGTCGGTGACGGCATCCAGATTCCCCTGAGCTTGCGTGTCAGTGGAGGGTAGGACGTCCGCTTTCGCGGCGGTCCTGGTGGTCCTGTGGTCGAGTGGGTGTGGTGGGATGGGTGGTCCCATGTCGATCGGTGGCCCAGCCACGTTGGGTGGGGTGCCCCATGCGGCCGCCGGTCCGATAACTCCCGGCCGGGCGCCGTTGGACGCAGACGCCCGACGGTGGGTCGATGAGACCCTGGCTTCGCTGACCCTACGGCAACAGGTCGCCCAACTCGTAATCCAGTGGCTGCCCGGATCCTACGCGTCGACCAGCAGCGCCGAATTCCAGGAGTGGGCGGGATGGGTGGAGGACGACGAGATCGGGGGCATCTATCTCTCGATCGGTCTTCCGCATTCGTATGCGGCCAAGATCAACGAGCTCCAGGCCCGGTCCAGGGTCCCGCTGCTGGTGACCTCCGATTTCGAAAACGGTGGGCCCGGGATGCGCCTCAATCATTCGTATGCGCTCCCGTCGCTTCTTCCCCAGGGTGGCGGAACGAGCTTCCCGCCGACGATGGCGTTCGGCGCCATTGGGGATGAACGATTCGCCCGCGAATATGGCCGGATTACCGCGGTGGAGGCTAGGGCGGTAGGGCTGCATCTCAATTTCGCGCCGGTTCTCGACGTGAACTCGAATCCGGAAAATCCGGTGATCAACACACGGTCCTTCGGTGAGGACCCCGAGACGGTCGCCCGTCTGGGGGCCGCCTACATCGAGGGCTCTCACGAAGGCGGAATGCTGGCGACCGCAAAGCATTTCCCCGGACACGGTGACACCCAGACCGATTCCCACATCGGGCTACCGGTGGTGCCGGCGGACTTGGCCCGGCTCAACGCCCTGGAGCTCATACCCTTCCGGAGGGCCGTCGATGAGGGTGTGGATGCCGTCATGACCGCCCACGTGGTCGTGTCCGGTCTGCAGGGCTTGGAAGGGGCGCCGGCCACGTTCGATGCGCGAATCATGACCGACCTGCTTCGGGACGACTTGGGTTTCGACGGGCTCCTCTTCACCGACGCGCTCACCATGGGTGCGCTCTCCGAACGCTACGGCACCGACGAGGTAGCCGTATTGGCCCTCGAGGCCGGCAGTGATGTGCTCCTGATGCCGAGTGACGTGACGGCGACCATCGACGCTGTGATGGCTGCCGTCGGTGAAGGACGCCTCGAGCCGTCGCGAATCCGGCGGTCCGCTCGTAGGGTGCTCGAGGCCAAGGCTCGGGCCGGACTGCACATGGGCCGCATGGTCGATCTGGACGCCGTGGACGAGGTGGTAGGGGCGGCGGCCCACCTGGCTTTCGCGGACACGGTTGCCACCCGATCCATCACGCTGCTCCGGGATCGTGACGCCGTCCTGCCGATAAACCCACTTCGGACGAAGACGGTGCTCAGCCTGACGTACGCCCGCCCGGACAATCTCATAGCCGGCGCCGCGTTCAATCCCGCGCTCGCGAGCCTGGTCGACGTGACGAACCGGGTGAGGGTCGGACCCGACACGCCGGCTGAGGTCTACGACTCTCTCGAGACTCTGGCCGCGAATGCCGACCTCGTGATCGTGAGTGTGTACGCGCCCCCGAGGTCAGGCACGGGCGACGTCTCGGTGTCCGAGGAGATGGCGGACTTTATCGCCGCGGTCGGCCCGGCGCGCCCGATGATGGTGATCTCTTTCGGCAACCCGTACTTGTTGGTGGCTCTGGCGGAAACACCCGGGTACCTGATCGCCTGGGGAGCCCACGAGGTTTCGCAGAACGCCGCGGTGAGGGCGCTCTTTGGCCAGGCGACCATCAGTGGGCGCCTGCCCGTGTCCATTCCGCCCTATCACGGAATTGGGGATGGGCTCACGCGTTCGATGCTGGCCGATCCGGTGGAGGCTCCTCCGCCGTCGGCGGAAGTCGCACCAGAGACGGTTGGAATGGACGCCGATCGCCTCGCGGAGCTCGACGCCCTCGTGGTTGATGCGCTGACCGATGGGGCGGCACCGGGGGCCGTACTTGCGATCGCTCGGCACGGTAGATTCGTGCGCCTGCGCGGGTACGGGAAGCTGGACTGGTCCGATTCGGCCAACCCGGCGGAGATCCGTTCCATCTACGATCTCGCATCGCTCACGAAGGTGGTAGCAACCACCACGGCGGCCATGCTGCTGGTGGATGAGGGGCGCCTGGATCTCGATGCGCCGGTGGTCGAGTACCTTCCGTGGTGGGCAGCTGGGGATCCGGCCAAGGAGAGCGTGACCGTGCGTCATCTCTTACTGCACCGCGCTGGTCTACCCCCGTTTCGGCCGTTCTATCTCGAGATCGAAGGCAGGGACGCCTATCTGAGTGCCATCGGCGGTCTGGCGTTGGATTACGAACCCGGGTCCCGCACCGTTTATTCGGACATCGGCTTCATGACGCTGGCCTTCATCATCGAGAGGGTGAGCGGCCAGGGACTCGATGAGTTTCTCCAAGAGCGGGTGTGGGACCGCCTCGGGATGAATGACACGGGATTTCGCCCCACCGGGGCGCTCAGGGACCGCATCGCGCCGACGGAGGTGGATACGGTGTTCCGGAACACCCACGTGCATGGGGTTGTCCACGACGAGAATGCCTATGCGTTTGGTGGCGTCGCGGGCCACGCGGGTCTTTTTTCCACCGCCCAGGATCTCGCCCTCCTGGCGCAGGCCCTACTCGATGGGGGGAGCTTGGTCGGATGTAATCGGCAAGACGCGGAGAGTGTCGGTTTGCTCGATAATGGCGGGGCTCCCGTGGGTGGCGCCGTTCGGCGCGAAGCCGGGGTTTCCGGCGAGAGGATCTGTGCCGCCGGAAGAGCGGGTACCGTGCGTTTGGTGTCGGAAGGGACCGTGGGGACGTTCACCAGGCGGTTCGATTCGCGGGGCGCACGCGCGTTGGGTTGGGATACGCCCG